>NZ_KV813780.1:0-3373 GCF_001813725.1 Rothia sp. HMSC072B04
TTGGTTTTGGGTTGGATGAGGCGCATTGTTGGGTTTTGGGGTAACACATTAGTGTTGTTCCTTTGTTTGCCTGGCATGGTGATGATGCAAATGTTTTTGTTTGTGTTGTTGTTGTGTTGTGGGTTGTTGTTTGAGAACTATATAGTGGACGCGAGCATCTTCTGGAATTTGCGTTGAATCAATGCTTTTGTGTTGGTTTGATTGTTGATTTTAGATTCTTATTTTTCTTGATTGTGTGTAAGTTATTAAGGGCACACGGTGGATGCCTTGGCATTAAGAGCCGATGAAGGACGTGTGAATCTGCGATAAGCCTCGGGGAGCCGATAACTGGGCTGTGATCCGAGGATTTCCGAATGGGGAAACCTGGCTCATCTTCATGGTGAGTTACCGCCAGCTGAATGTATAGGCTGGTTGGGGGGAACGCGGGGAAGTGAAACATCTCAGTACCCGCAGGAAGAGAAAATAAAGTAATGATTCTGTGAGTAGTGGCGAGCGAAAGCGGAAGAGACTAAACCTGTGGTGTGTGATAGCGGTTAGGCGTTGCATCATGGGGGTTGTGGGAGTCACAGTGGCAGTTCTAACTGGCTGCCGGCATGATGTTCAGGATGGTAGGTGAACGACTTGGAATGGTCGGCCGTAGAGGGTGAGAGTCCCGTAATCGAAATTGTTCTGTCCGTGGTGTGGCCACCCGAGTAGCACGGGGCTCGTGGAATCTCGTGTGAATCTGCCAGGACCACCTGGTAAGTCTAAATACTTCTTAATGACCGATAGTGAATCAGTACCGTGAGGGAATGGTGAAAAGTACCCCGGGAGGGGAGTGAAATAGTACCTGAAACCGTGTGCTTACAAGCCGTTGGAGCCTTTTGGGGTGACAGCGTGCCTTTTGAAGAATGAGCCTGCGAGTTAGTGTTATGTCGCGAGGTTAACCCGTGTGGGGTATCCGTAGCGAAAGCGAGTCTGAATAGGGCGTTTGAGTGGCATGACCTAGACCCGAAGCGGAGTGATCTATCCATGGCCAGGTTGAAGCGACGGTAAGACGTCGTGGAGGACCGAACCCACTTCAGTTGAAAATGGAGGGGATGAGCTGTGGATAGGGGTGAAAGGCCAATCAAACTCTGTGATAGCTGGTTCTCCCCGAAATGCATTTAGGTGCAGCGTTACGTGTTTCTTGCCGGAGGTAGAGCTACTGGATGGCCGATGGGCCTTCACGGGTTACTGACGTCAGCTAAACTCCGAATGCCGGTAAGTGAGAGCGTAGCAGTGAGACAGTGGGGGATAAGCTTCATTGTCGAGAGGGAAACAGCCCAGACCACCAACTAAGGCCCCTAAGCGTGTGCTAAGTGGGAAAGGATGTGGAGTTGCTTAGACAACCAGGAGGTTGGCTTAGAAGCAGCCATCCTTGAAAGAGTGCGTAACAGCTCACTGGTCAAGTGATTCTGCGCCGATAATGTAGCGGGGCTCAAGTACACCGCCGAAGTTGTGGCAATGACCCTTTGGGGTTGTTGGGTAGGGGAGCGTCGTGTAGCCGGTGAAGCTGCGGTGTAAACCAGTGGTGGAGGCTATGCGAGTGAGAATGCAGGCATGAGTAGCGAAAGATGAGTGAGAAACTCATCCGCCGGATGATCAAGGGTTCCAGGGTCAAGTTAATCTGCCCTGGGTTAGTCGGGGCCTAAGGCGAGGCCGACAGGCGTAGTCGATGGATAACGGGTTGATATTCCCGTACCGGTGAAAAACCGCCCATACTGATATTGTGATGCTAACCATGCGAAGCATGATGTGCAGGCTTTTGTTTGTGTGTTGTGTGGGTTGTGGGACCCGATCTTTGGAGGTAAACGTGTTAACAGGTGTGACGCAGGAAGGTAGCCAAGCCACGCGATGGTTGTCGTGGTCTAAGCGTGTAGGGTTGTCGGTTGTTAAATGCGCCGGCTGTGTGCCTGAGACGTGATGGGACCCCGTTTTTGGGGGATTTGGTGATCCTATGCTGCCGAGAAAAGCATCGGCGTGAGGTTTTAGCCGCCCGTACCCTAAACCGACACAGGTGATCAGGTAGAGAATACTAAGGCGATCGAGAGAATCATGGTTAAGGAACTCGGCAAAATGCCCCCGTAACTTCGGGAGAAGGGGGACCTTGAGCGTGATGGGCACTTGCTGCCTGGAGCGTGTATGGGTCGCAGAGACCAGGGGGAAGCGACTGTTTATCAAAAACACAGGTCCGTGCGAAGTCGTAAGACGATGTATACGGACTGACTCCTGCCCGGTGCTGGAAGGTTAAGAGGATTGGTTAGCTCTTTTGGGCGAAGCTGAGAATTTAAGCCCCAGTAAACGGCGGTGGTAACTATAACCATCCTAAGGTAGCGAAATTCCTTGTCGGGTAAGTTCCGACCTGCACGAATGGAGTAACGACTTCCCTACTGTCTCAACCATGAACTCGGCGAAATTGCAGTACGAGTAAAGATGCTCGTTTCGCGCAGCAGGACGGAAAGACCCCGTGACCTTTACTATAGTTTGGTATTGGTGTTTGGTTTGGCTTGTGTAGGATAGGTGGGAGACTGTGAAGCATGGACGCTAGTTTGTGTGGAGTCGTTGTTGAAATACCACTCTGGTCAATCTGGATGTCTAACTTCGGGCCATGATCTGGTTCAGGGACAGTGCCTGATGGGTAGTTTAACTGGGGCGGTTGCCTCCTAAAGTGTAACGGAGGCGCCCAAAGGTTCCCTCAGCCTGGTTGGCAATCAGGTGTTGAGTGTAAGTGCACAAGGGAGCTTGACTGTGAGACTGGCAGGTCGAGCAGGGACGAAAGTCGGGACTAGTGATCCGGCGGTACGTTGTGGAACGGCCGTCGCTCAACGGATAAAAGGTACCTCGGGGATAACAGGCTGATCTTGCCCAAGAGTCCATATCGACGGCATGGTTTGGCACCTCGATGTCGGCTCGTCGCATCCTGGGGCTGGAGTCGGTCCCAAGGGTTGGGCTGTTCGCCCATTAAAGCGGTACGCGAGCTGGGTTCAGAACGTCGTGAGACAGTTCGGTCCCTATCCGCTGCGCGCGTTGGAAATTTGAGAAAGGCTGTCCTTAGTACGAGAGGACCGGGACGGACGAACCTCTGGTATGTCAGTTGTACCGCCAGGTGCATGGCTGATTGGCTACGTTCGGGAGGGATAACCGCTGAAAGCATCTAAGCGGGAAGCCTGTTTCGAGATGAGATTTCCTGGCACTTTTGGTGTGTGAGGCTCCTTATAGATGATGAGGTTGATAGGCCGGGTATGGAAGCGGGGACTGAAGACTCGTGGAGTTGACTGGTACTAATAGGCCGAAGGCTTACTTTTCAAGAGAGTTGTTTGTTGTTTGCGTTCACTGTATGGTTTTTGGATAA
>NZ_KV813781.1:0-17631 GCF_001813725.1 Rothia sp. HMSC072B04
TTGGTGGTGCTTTTTTCAGCTGACCCACAATGACCAAAACCGCCAGCGGGATCAGAGAAATATCGAAGAACATGGGAACCGCCTTTCATGTTGGGGTTCGCTCGCTACGCCGGTGACGAGCTGGTGGTGCACCATCATTGGTGAAAACTTCTCAAAAACAAGTAGTGTGCAACACGTGTATAACGTATTGTGGGTTACTTTACGGCAAACATGAACCCTATTCAAGAGGTAAACAGCTCCCCCCCCCCCCGAAAAATTTTTAAAAAATATGGGCGCCGGGAACCTTACGTTCCCGGCGCCCACTCCCCCCACTGTTCATATCTCAGCGGGGTTCAATTTAGAGGCGGAAGAAGCCTTCCACCGCGCGCGTCATGTACGCCATATCGTCCACATGGCACATCTCGCGCATCGAATGCATCGACAGCAAACCAATACCCACATCCACAGTGCGCATACCCAGGCGAGTCGCCGTAATCGGGCCAATCGTCGAACCACACGGCATATTGTTATTCGACACGAACTCCTGATACGGCACACCAGCCTTCGCGCACGCCGCAGCAAACACGCCAGCACCCACCGAATCCGTCGCATAACGCTGGTTCGCGTTAATCTTCAGCAACGGACCACCACCGGGCAGTGGCTGAACGGTCGGGTCGTGGTGACCCTGATAGTTCGGGTGCACCAGGTGACCGGCGTCAGCCGACAGGCAGAACGACGCCGCCACCGAACGGCGGTACTCCTCTGTGCTCTCACCGCGCGCAGCGGACAGGCGCACCAAAATATCCTCCAGGAACGGGCCCGCCGCACCACTACGCGACTCCGAACCAAGCTCCTCATGGTCAAACGCCGCAAGCATCACAGTCTCGGTAGCGTGCTCATCCGCGTTATCGGCAACGTAACGCTCCAGGGCGGTCAAACCAGCGTGCACCGAGGATAGATTATCCAGGCGACCGGAAGCGAACAGCTCCTGATCGGCACCAAAACGGCGCGGCGGCTGCGAATCAGCAAACAGCAGGTCGTAACCCACAATGCTCTGCGGGTCGACCGGCTCGCCGTCAATCACGTGCTTCGCCATGTAGCCGAGCACATCATTCTCCGCCGGGTCCACACCCCACACGGGGTACATGTTGAACTGCTTGTCCAGCACCAGTTCGTTGCGCTTGTGGTCCAGGTGCGGCGCCAGCTGCGGGATGCGCGCAATCGGGCCGGTGCGCACCAGGCGGTCCTTCAGCTCCCCGCCCTCAAGGACGGTGAGGCGGCCCGCCACGCACAGCTCGCGGTCCAGGAAGGAGTTCAGCAGTGCACCACCGTAGTTCTCCACGGCAATCTGGTGCCAGCCCTTCGTGGTGATGGAGGAGGAGGGCTTGACCTTCAGGGAGGGCGAGTCGGTGTGCGCACCCAGCACGCGGTAGCCGCTTGCCTTCTGCGCCTTCGCGCCGCCAGCCCAGGCGATAATCGCGCCGTCACGGACGACGAAGTGGCGGCCGGTTGCAATCTGCGGGTCCCATGCTTCGGTCTCTACAAGCTCGGTGAAGCCCGCTGCTTGCAGGCGGCGCGCTACCGTGCGCGCGGCGAGGTAAGAGACCGGCGACTCCGCCACGAATGCGGCGAGGTCTTCAATATTTTTTACAGCATCAACAGTCATGGTTTAACCCTACCTTTTCTTGGGTGTTGACGGGGTGACCGGGGCTGGTAGTCCACGCGGCGTGGAGTAATAGCCCTGGTGAGGCTCGAATGGAGCGGGGTGGGCGGGCTGGGGTAGCTGGGCTAGAACAACCCGCCAAATAGCCTATTTATCAACCTTGAGCGGTTGTGTTTCACGTGAAACCTCGCCGCGGCGAGCGCGTGCATTGAAGATCAAGCAGGCGAGCACCACGTATACGCCTTCCAGCGCGATACCCTGCAGTGCATCCACGGGGGTCACGCCCTCGGAGGCGAAGGGATCCAGCCCAGCCACCATGGACAGCAGCATCAGAATCACGTTATTTGCCACGTGCAGGCTGATGGAGGCTTCCAGGCCGCCGGTGTACCAGCAGAGGAAACCGGCATAAATACCCATCGCGAGAATCGTGCTCTGACCCCAGGGGTCGTAGGCGTGGGAGAGCATGAACAGTACTGCGGGTAGCACAATCGGCAGCCAGGGGGTCCGGAGCCAGCGGCCAAGCATCTGCATCATGAAGCCGCGGTAGGCGAGCTCTTCGGCATAGCACTGCACGGGCACGAGGAGCAGCATCATCGCCACATAAACCCAAAATTCAACCTGTGGAGGTTGAAAATAGCGGTATTCGGGCAGGCTCTCACCGCTCAACGCCAGCATCACAGCGTAGTAGATGCCGTAAACAGCGAAGCTCAAACCCAGGTACGGAAGCAGCAACGAGCGGCGCAGACGACCCGCCACCGAATGGATCAAACCCCAGGGCTTCGGGCCCACGACCAGGCGCGCCAGAAAGAGCGAAGGCACAATGGCGATCAGGGAGAGGAAGGTCAGGGCGAACAGCGCCGGGTGTTCCATAATGACGGCGCGGTTCGTAGCTACATCCTGGAGGGAAAGTCCCGAACCCATAATCGCCACAGCCAGGGCAACTGAAATGATTAGGTTGAGGCCAATAAATACGGCGACGCCGAGCAGACCTTCCAGCAGGGGTGAGAACCAGCGGGATTTCGGGTCGGCGTGGGAGAGACGGTGGTAGGCAAGACCTGCAACAGGCGCAGGAGCAGCGGGGGTTCCGGCGGCTACCTGCGGGGGTGCGGGAGGCGGTGTCGTATTCATTCTTTAATCCTAGCCTCCGCGGGCTCGATGGTGACCGGGCATGCGGCAACCTTCAAGTACTGATTGATACGGAATGTTCCAAAACCATTGAAAAAGCCGTGAATAAGGCTAAAAACCCACCATTCACGGGGTTCATTTTCTGAACCTATGCCATAATTTGTAGCGATAATACGCTCATATACATAGTCGCTGATGACCGCTCTTCCGGGGTGTTTTTTCAGCACCAGAAAGGCTGCTTTCTTATGGCACTCGTCTTCAATCCGCCGCCCAACTGGCCCGCTCCTCCTGCTGGATGGGTCCCCACTCCTACGTGGCGCCCCGACCCCGCGTGGGGTCCCGTTCCTGAAGGTTGGCAGCTGTGGGTCGAAGAACCCGAGCCTGAACCCATTCAGGTTGAAGAGGCTACTATTGAGCCGCTGATTCCCGAGGAGCCCGCTGCCGAGGCGGCTCCGGCTGAGCAGGTTGCTGAGCCCGTAGTTGCTGAGCCTGCTGTTGAAGCTGAGCAGCCCGCCGAGGTCGCGGCACCGCTGACCGTTGAGGACGTTGACCTGGAGCAGCTCGCCGCTGAGCTCGAAGGTGAGCAGGTCGTCGAGGTTCCGGAGGTGGCAGCACCCCAGGCTGAGGCGGCCCACGTTGAGGCACCCCAGGCTGAGGCACAGCAGGTAGAGGCACCCGCGGCTGAGTCCGCTGAGGAGTCCTCCGAGCCCAAGCCGATGCGTCACCTGACTCAGGTTCCGCTGACCGGCACCGCTCTGCCCGAGCAGGTTCTCGCATTCCAGTCTTCCGCAGTTGAAGAAGCTGCGGCTGAAGAGACTGTTGTTGCAGAGCCCGCTGCTGAGGCTCCCGTAGCGCCGGTTGTCGAGCCTGTTGTTGCTGAGCAGGTTGCTTCCGAGCAGCCCGTTGAGGCGCACGTTGTTGAGGCTCCGGTTGCTGAACCCGCACTGTCCGAGCCCGCCGCTTCTGAGCCGGTCGTTTCCGAACCTGTTGCAGAGCCCGTTGTTGTTGAGCCCGTCGCCGAGGTTGCCCCCGAGGCACCGGCGGCAGCTGAACCGGTATCTGAGCCCATCGTTGAGGCTCCCGCGGCTGAGGCTCCCGCGGCTGAGGCACCCGCTGCTGAGGCGCCCCACACTATTGAGAGCTCCCCGCTCGTTGAGTTCCACACCCCCGAAACCGAGCGCACCGTCAACCTGTCCGAGCGTACCGTGAACCTCTCGGAACAGCCCGGTCAGAACATGCAACCCGGCCAGAACGCACAGTTCATCCCGGCGGGTCAGGCACCGAACGGCTTCCAGCCGAACCAGGCTGATGGTTTCCAGGGTGAGGGCTTCCAGGGCCAGAACTTCCAGGGTGGCCAGTACCAGGGTCAGAATTTCCAGGGTCAGGGCTTCCAGGACGGCCAGAACGTCCAGGGCGGTCAGAACGTGCAGGGCGGCCAGTACCAGAACAACCCCTACCAGGGTCAGCCGTACAACGCTCAGCAGCCCTACGCAGGTCAGGTGTCCGATCAGGACCAGGCAACCGTGGCGCTGAGCAACCCCTACGTCACCGAGCCCGCAGGTCAGGGCGAGGACGACTCCGAGAAGAAGGGTCTGTTCTCCGGCACCAAGATTTGGGGTGTTATCGGTGGTGCGTTGGCTCTGCTGATTGTTATCATCCTGGCGATTGTCATGCTGATTCCGCGTGGCGGCTCGAACCCCACCTCCGATTCTGCGGCAGCATCGAGCGCGGCGGCTACTTCCGCTGAGGCGTCCTCCGCGGCGGCATCCTCTGAGGTTTCTTCCGCAGCGCCCGCATCTGAGAGCGCGGCAGCAGGTACTTCCGCTTCTTCCGCAGCACCCATCGCTGCTGCTGAAGCGAAGATGCCCGAGGGTGAGTTCAAGGAGTACAAGAAGACCGTCGCCGACAACAAGGACACCATCGACATTGAGAAGATCAAGGGCGATGTGTCCGCAGGCCTGCTCTACTACGAGTTCAAGCCCGCAGACGGTGTGGTTAACGCTTTCATCACCAGCCGTGACGATAAGGGCAACATCGCCTCGGGTGTGAGCGTTATCGACTCCACCCGCGACGGCAAGGAGCTCAAGGGCACCGCGTGGATTGACGCGAGCGGCCACTCCACCCCCACCCGCAAGCTGGAGCTGACCGGTAAGGGCGAGTGGACCATCCGCGTCTACGATGCAGACTCCGCACCCCACTACAAGAAGGGTGAGAAGTTCCAGAGCACCATGAACTTCTACGCTTTCACCTACGAAGGCACCGAGGCAACCATGGAGTTCCAGACCAGCGGCCCGACCACCCGCGGCTTCACCGTTCTGAACGCGACCAAGAACGACCCGTTCTTCTCCTCGACCATTCCGACCGTGAAGAGCAGCATGCAGTGGGTTCAGAGCAACAAGAGCTACATGCAGGTTCGTACCGACTCCAACATTACTTGGAGCATCGGCACTAACTAACAGCGTGACTGACTAGGTCAGTAGGCTGGGCATAAAAGTATCCCCCGCACCCGTCATGGGTGCGGGGGATACTTTTATACCCGGTGAGGCCTGTGCACCTGCTGGAGGCGCTAGCCACCGTGAGCGGGCAGTTTCTTTAGCGGGAGTACTTCGCCTCCGCCAGTTCGGCGTCCGCTGCGTGTGCCGCACGCTCCACCAGCTGACGATTCGCCAGGTACACAAAAAACGTCACCAGAATAAACAGGTACATCAGCTGGTACGGCATGGTGCCAGCCATCAGGCCCAGGGAGCCTTCCGGCACCATCAGAATCTGATCCGCGTTGAAGTGCGGGGAGAACGCCAGCACAATCCAGAACGGTGAAATGTACATGCCCACCAGCGCCGCAGTCGCCAAAATAACAGCCAACGTGAAGACGAAGGAACTGACCCGCTGGTACATGAGCGGGAAGATTTCCATGACCACGGCGGCGAGCATCAGCGGGTACCAGGTGTTGTGGTGCGACCAGCTAATCGGCGAAATCTGCAGCATCATGAACGCGGTCAGCGCCAGCTGCGCCATGAGTGCGCGGGCACGAATCAGCGGAACCAACAGAACCGCCGTGACCAGCACAATCAGCAGAGTCAACGCCACCTGCACCACCGACAGGGCGGTAGCCGTCAGGTGATGCTGCAGGCCCGCGTGGGTCAGCGTACCCATAATCGACACGTTATCGAAGTAGCTGAACCAGCCCACACGCGAAGTGTCATGCACCGCATGGAACCAGAACGTCAGCGACTCCTCACGGATCACCAGGAAGCCGATACCCACGGTCGCAGCGAAGCTGGCACCCAGGGTCGCAATGCCCTTCCAGTCCTTACGCATGAGCAGCAGCAGACCGAACGCGAGCGGGGTCAGCTTAATACCCGCCGCAATACCCAGCAGCACACCGCGCGGAACACGGGTTGCCGGGCGCATAAAATCGGCGAGAATCAGCACCAAAATGATGGCGTTAATCTGCCCAAAATGCGTGGTCAAACGCCACGGGCCGCACATCCAAATCAGCGCCGCAATCAGCGACACCATACCCCAATGACCCAGGTGCTTCTGCAACGGCAGACGCCACGAGCGGCTACGGGCGTAGGAGTACAGCAGGTACGCGCACCAGTAGCTGAGCGCACAAATAATGGCGGTAATCAGCAGCATGCTCTGCGGCTCGGTGAGGAACGCGAGCGGGTAGAAGAGCAGCGCCGCAAACGGCGGGTAGGTGAACGGCAGGCCGCGCGTGCGGAAAGTGTACAGCTGGTAGCCGTCCGGGCCATCCGCCAGGGAGACAGCACCCAGGCGGTAGACGTAAATATCGTCAGCCGCCGCGTGCGTCACGTAGTCGAAGGCGTAGAGGGCAACCAGGATGAACAGCAGGTGCGCCCAGAGAGCGCCGCTGCGCATGCCGGGGATGCGGTCAAAGAAGCTGCGACGCGCAGGCTTAGCGAGCTCCTTGGCGGTTTCTTCGGCGACTTCTTCCTTTGCCGCTTTTTCCGCGGTGGCTACAGAGGATGCGGCGGGCCCAGCACTTTCTACAGTGCTTTCAGCAGCCGGTTCCGCAACCGGTGCAGTAGTAGAGCTAGCCGAAGCCCAGGGAATCCTCGGTGCAGCCGCCTCGGTATTCTCCGCGGTCGTAGCTAAGTTCTTGTCAGTATTCTTCACAGGGGTCTTTTCTAGTTCCTTGTCGCGGCTCACGCGGTTGCCTCACGGGAAGCGGCGGCGCGCACAGACTCGGCGCTCTCGGTCACCAGGGCGCGAGCGCCCCACCAGCCCAGAGGCGCATCGCTACGCACGGAACCGTACTGCACGGGCTCAACCTTCGCGCCACGCACCGGCGCGCTCAGGGCGGCAATAGACCAGAGCGTCATCGTCATCCACAGGCAGAACGCGGGAATAGCCGAAACCGCCAACGCGCCCGGAGCCAGCTGCTCCAAACCATCCGCGCTACCGTGGAACCACGACGCAATCCTAATCGGCGACAGGTACAGGCCCAGCACCGCAACCACCGCGAACACCGTCGCCGTCACCCGCAGCCACGCAGGCTGAACCGCAAAATAGGTCGGGAACGCGTCCATGATGAACACGGCAGCCAGCAGGGGCAGCAGCACGTTGTGGTGCGACCAGCTAATCGGCGACAGCGCCACCATCAAGGAGGCGGTCACCGCCACCTGCGCCAGCGCGGCACCGCGGCGTTCCAGCTGGTACAGCAGTGCGGCAGTCAGCACAATCGTGACCAGCGCCAGGGCGTAGTAGACGGGCTTCGCGGCGCTCTCAGAGAGACCGAAGTGCAGCAGCCAACCCTGAATCGAGACGTTATCCACAAAGTTCAGTCCACCCACACGGGAGGGGTTCGTCAGCGCGGAGAACCAGAACTCCAGTGCGTCCTTAGGCATCAGAATGAAACCCAGCGCAATGGTGCCGAAGAACGTTGCACCCAGGGTCGCGATGCCCTTCCAGTCGCGGCGGACCAGCAGAATCAGACCAAACACGAGCGGGGTCAGCTTCACGCCGCCCGCAATACCAATCAGCACGCCGCGCGGCACGCGGGTTGCCGGGCGCACAAAATCGGCAAGAATCAGCGCCGTAATGAACGGGTTAATCTGAATCAGGTCCAGGGTGCGCTGCCACGGCCCCGCCGAAACCACCAGAATAGTCAGCACCGCAATCGTGCCCGCACGACCAAAGTACTGCTGCAGCGGCAGTTCACGGCCGCGCGCATTCACGTAGTTGTAAATGATCGTGGAAATCCACCACGCCACCACAGCCGAACCGACCACCATAATGACCTTGCCAACTTCCAGCGGAATAAAAGCAAACGGCAAGAACAGCATTGCCGCGAACGGCGGGTACGTGAACGGCGGCTTAATCACGCCGTGATCGTTCAGGGTCGGGGAGTATAGGTCCTGGGTAAAGCCCTCGTTATCGAAAATGGTCATCGCACCCAGACGGTAAATGGAGAAGTCCATACCGCTGAAGGGGTTGGTGAGCATTTTGACGACGTATCCACCGCCAACAATGAGGATGAGTGCCACAATAGCGATTTTTCCCCAGATGGGGGTGGTGGAGTCAGTCCTTGTCACGAGGTGTTTGTCCTTACCTTGGTGCCGGCGGATGCGCGCGTAGGGTGGGCGGGCATCTGATTTTGGAATCCTAATAGTTTATCGCGCGCACCTGTGAAGGATGCATTGGGGAGAAGAATCACAGGGGGAGATTCGCAGGGGAAGAACCGCTCGAGCACACAAGCACAACTATCACGATATGAGCTGCCTTCATATGCACGTCATGTCTTCAAAATTGGTACTATCCGGGCAATATAATGGGCTTATTGGCACCCGCCCCAACGCAGGGGTACCGGGTGCCGACCCGCACACCGACGTCCACGAACAACCAGCAGTGAAAGCAGTGATCACGTGAGTGAACATCTCGGCACCCCACCCGAAGGCGAGAACACGAGCGGCAAGCCCGCAAACGTCTCCGGAGGCGGCTCCTCCGGCCTGAGCATTGGCGCGCGCCCGGCTGATGTGCCCGGCGCAAACCTCACCCCCGAAGAGATTGCACGCCGCGCATCCGGTCGCGGTACGTGGCATCGTCGCGCCTCCAAGCCCGTCTCCCACTGGATGTTTACCCTTGTCGGCGTACTTCTGCTGCACAGGTTTATCCCGAATAGCGGCTGGCTGATGGTGCACATTGTCACCCTCGGCCTGATTACGAACTCGATCCTGATTTGGTCGCAGCACTTCACCGAAGCGCTCATGAAAATCAAGATTCCTGACGAGCACCGCGGAACCCAGGTGCGCCGAATCTTCATTCTGAACGCCGGTATTCTCGTGCTCATGATCGGCATGGTCGGTCAGCTGAGCGTGCCCGGCCTCTACGCCGCCACGGTGGTGGGCGCCCTCATTGTCGGGTCGATGGTCGCCTGGCACGGCATCTACCTGCTGAAGCAGGTGCGTCAGGCTCTGCCGTCGCGGTTCGGTGTGACCATTCGCTTCTACATTGTTGCGGCGCTGCTACTGCCCCTCGGTGCGGCGTTTGGCGGCATGATTGCCTACCCGAACCTGTCCGGCACCCTGCATTCGCAGTTCCTGCTCGCGCACGAGGCAGTGAACGTGCTCGGCTTCGTCGGTATTACCGCGGTGGGTACGCTGGTGACGTTCTGGCCGACCATGCTGCGCACCAAGATGGTTGATAAGGCGCTTACTCACAGTCTGCGCGCCCTGTACCTGATGTGCGGTGGCTTGGCGTTGACCGTTGTCGGCGCGATTTTAGGGATGCGTCCGCTCGCCGCAGCCGGCCTGGTCGTCTACCTGGTTGCCCTGCTGATTGTCGCCTGGGTGATGGTGCGTACCCTGCGCACCAAGCGCCCGAACGAGTACCCGCCCATGAGCGTGGGTATGGGCTTCCTCTGGCTGATTATTGGCGTAGCGACCACCGCCTACATGGTGGCAACCGTCCCCTTCGCGCAGCTGGATGTACGCGCCGTAACCCCCATCTTCGTGGTCGGCTTCCTGCTGCAGCTGCTGCTCGGCGCGATGAGCTACCTGCTGCCGCAGCGCATGGGTGGCGGCCCGGCGGTGGTGCGCGCCTCCAACAAGGAGTTCAGCCGTTTCGCGGCGGCACGCGTAACCGCCGTGAACCTGGCGCTGCTCATCTTCATGATGCCCAGCTCCATGGTGGGCCAGTCCATTAAGATTGCCGTCGCTATCGTGGGTGCGTTGGCGCTCATGGCGTTCATTCCGCTCATGGTACGCGGCGTGAAGGCGTCCGTGAACACCCGCAAGGAAATGATGGCGGCACGCGCCCGCGGCGAGAAGCCCGTCTTCAACCAGGAGGCGCTGACCCCGGAGCCCGTCCCGCACGCCAAGCAGAGCTTCCAGGCGGCGTTGGCGGTTGCCATGGCGTTCCTGCTGGGCTTCGCCGTGAACCCGTCCGCGTTGAACCTGCCGTCGTTCTCCTCGGCAGGTTCCGTGGCTGCGACCGGTCAGACCACCACCGTGCAGGTGAAGGCGACCAGCAACTACCGCTTCACCCCCGCCGAGGTGGAGGTCCCCGCAGGTAACCGCCTGGTCGTCGAGGTCACCAACGACGATGAGGGCATGACCCACGACCTGACCTTCGACAACGGCGCAACCACCGGCACCATCAACCCCGGCGAAACGAAAACCGTAGACGCCGGCGTTATTACCGCCGACCAGGAAGGCTACTGCTCCGTGGCGGGCCACCGCTCCCTGGGCATGGTGTTCAAGGTGAAGGCGACCGGTGCCTCCGCAAACCAGGTGGCGCAGGGCGGCCACAACCACGGTTCTACGGGCACCCACAACCACGCCGCGTCGGGTAGCACCCCGACCCTCATGACCGTTGCGAACAGCAGGATTGACATGTCCGCAGCGCCCGGCAGCGGCTACAAGTACCGCGACCCGAACATCCCGGCACCGAACACCGCCACACAGGTGAACGGCAAGACCGTCCGCAAGGTCACCCTGGAAGTTGAGGAAGTCGACCGCGAGGTGGCGCCCGGCGTGACCGTTCACATGTGGACGTTCAACGGGCAGAACATGGCACCGATTCTGCGCGGCAAGGTCGGCGATATTTTTGAAATTACACTCATCAATAACGGCACGATGGGCCACTCGCTGGACTTCCACGCGGGCATGGTGTCCCCCGATAACACGATGAAGACCATCGCCCCCGGTGAGCGTCTCGTCTACCGTTTTGAGGCGAAGGGTGCCGGTATCTGGCTGTACCACTGCGGCACCGCCCCGCTGAGCCTGCACATGACCCAGGGCATGTACGGCGCGGTCATCATTGACCCGGCGGACCTTGACCCGGTCGATCATGAGTACGTGATGGTTCAGGGCGAGGCGTACCTGCACGACACCGGCAAGACCGCCTCCGACGGTAACAAGCTGGCGGAGAACTCGCCGGAGCTGATTGCGGCGGGCACCCCCACGCTGACCATGTTCAACGGCCACGCAACCCAGTACAAGGCGAAGCCGCTGCAGGTGAAGAAGGGCGAGCGTATCCGTGTTTGGGTAATGGCTGCGGGCCCGAACCACGGCACGAGCTTCCACGTGGTCGGTTCGCAGTTCGACACGGTCTACAAGGAGGGCGGCTACCTGATGCGCCGCGGCGCAGATGCGTTCGGTAGCCGTGACGGCCACAGCCAGGCACTCGATTTGGCGCCCGCTCAGGGCGGCTTCGTGGAGATGCAGTTCCTAGAGTCTGGCACGTACACGTTCGTGAATCACTCCTTCTCGGAGATGGAGCGCGGTGCCGCCGGCAAGATCGTGGTGACGAACCGTTAGGGACTCCTGAAGCTCCCCATCATGGATTGACCCCGCCTGGTGCTCCCTGTCAAAGGTGTACCGGGTGGGGTCATCCTTCACGTGCACGGAGTCTGTACCTGCACTTGATGTTGACTCCGGTAAAGACGCGCCAAGAACTCTCTGACTATGGTTTTCACCTCAACGGAGGGGAGTTTTTTCACCATAAACGGCGATGGTGCGCTAGTCTATAGGAATGGCAGATAGCACTTCGGGCGCCCCTTCCGAGCGTAACGCTACGAGCGCCTCCAACCACATTTCCGTTCCGGCGGATCAACAAATTTCTCCTCGGCAGCGTAAAGCTTTCCCGCTTCGCTTTCTCGCCGGGGTTCTTGCGCATTGGCAGATTATTGCCTCTGCGGTCCTTCTGGGTGGCGGTGTTGCCGGCCTGGCAGCCACCTATGACGACTACTGCGGCATGACGGAGCTTTCGTATGCTCCGGCGGCTCTCCGATCCGATTTTGAGGAGGGCTCTAAGGTGGCGGGTTTCCGCCCCGGCGTACTGGCGGCGCAGATTGAGACCGAGAGCCACTGGCGTGTGGGCGTTGAGTCCCACCAGGGCGCTAAGGGTATTGCACAGTTCACTGATGACGCGTGGAGCGGCGGCCACTACAGCTTCGGCAATGGCGGTAATGTTCTGAACCCGCACGATGCGATTGCGGCGCAGGCACGCTACTTGGCTGAGTTGCGTACTCGTTTGGCGAAGTACGCTTCCAATGAGGATGAGCTGCAGGATGTGGTTCTCGCCGGTTATAACGCGGGTCCGGGTTCTGTGGAGAAGTACGGCGGTGTTCCCCCGTATGAGGAGACTCAGAATTATGTGAAGTCGATTCGCGAGCTGGCGAATTCGAAGTATAAGCTGACCTGCTCCCCCGAGTACCAGTTCAAGCAGGCGAAGTTGAGCTTCGTTAATGGTGTGACTCCGGCGATGGCTGGTGTTCATGCGGACGGTACAGCTCTGTCCCCGGAGGAGTCGGCATCGGCTGCGGCGGAGGCTTCTGCGAGTGCTTCGGCTCGTGCATCTGCGAGCGGTTCTGCAGGTTCTTCGGTGAAGCCTTCGACAACGAGTTCCGGCCGCTAGATTTAGCTTTATTGAGTATTCCACCAGGCTATATAGCCGTCTGGGAATATTCCGTTTTATCTATAGTGAGCGGCTGATACCGGCCGCCACTACCCTACTATTCACTCTTATATTTACTCTTAACAGCGCGAGGCGCCGACCCCCATTCTCAGGGGTTCGGCGCCTCGCACTTTTTAGAGCTGGAGCGTGCCTAGTTGAAGATGGCGCGCACGACCGAGTAGCCGGAGACCGGGTACACGGCGTTCACGGTTGCGGGCTTCTCGCTCTCGTCCGCGATCTCAATGGACTCGGTGCCGCGCAGCAGCTCCTCGAGCAGGATGCGCAGTTCCAGGCGTGCCAGGGGCGCGCCGGGGCAGACGTGGATGCCGTCGCCGTACACGAGGTTGCGGGACTGGTCGCGGTGCGGGTTGTAGGTGAGGGCGTCTTCGAAGGCGTCCTCGTCGCGGTTGGCGCTTGCCCAGTTGATGGTCACGCGGGAGCCGGCGGGCAGGGTGCGGCCGCCGAGTTCGGTGTCCTGGGCGGTGATGCGGCGGTTGGTGACGAGGGTGTCTTCGAGTCGCATGATTTCTTCGACGGCGAGGGCGATTTCGCTGCGGTCGTCGAGTGCATTGCCGTCGGCGAGGGATGCGCGCAGGCGGTCCTGTTCGGCGCGGTTGCGTGCCAGGAAGTTGACGAATACGCCCACGGTTGCGGAGACGGTGGACAGCTCGCCCACGGTCCAGTTGCGGATGAGGCTGACGATTTCTTCGTCGGTCATGGTGCGGGGTTCTTCGCCGGGCAGCTGCACGGTGTCGGTAAGCAGTTCGGCGGTGACGTCCTTGGGGTTGCCGGCGGCAGCGTCCTCGCGGCGTTCGTCGAGCAGCTGACGGATGTAGCCGTCGAATTCGAGGGCGACCTTAGCGATTTCTTCGCGGTCGCGGCGCAGGGTGGCGACGCGGTTCTTTTCGATCCATTCGGTGAGGGGCTGTTCGAGGCATGCGGGCCAGCCCATGAAGGCGTTCTGCACGCGCATTGCGTATGCCTGACCGAAGCCCTGCATGACGTCTACTTCTTCGCCGCGGGGCAGTTCTGCGATGAGGGTCTTCACGGCGTCGCGGATGACGGGTGCGAACTTTTCGAGGCGTTCGGGGGTGAAGTACTTGTCGTTGACCGCGCGGAAGGTGGTGTGTTCGGGGGCGTCCATGCCGTTGGGGACGGCGATGTGGCGGGTGGAGACGACGTTGGAGTAGATTTCGGGGTGGTCGAGTACGTGCTGTACGTCGGCGTTTTTGAAGACGGAGTAGCCCATGAATTCGTCGTGGGCGACGGGGCAACGGCGGCGCATTGCGTCGTAGGCAGCTACCTGGTTCTTCTGGACCTCTTCGCTTCGGAGGTCCCAGTCGTTGTGTACGTTCTCAGTCATTGTTCACCCGTGTTCGTTATAGAGTTGTGGCGTGCTGGATGCGGGCGTCCGGGCGATGCGTATGTGCAGGGTCGGGCGTGCATTTCAGCACGTGAATCCATTAGTTCTTCTTTGACCGTATCATTTATGGGTTGGTGGCGCAGGGTAGGGGTTCCTTGCTTCTCATTCAACGAACAGTGCGGTCGCGGCAGCACTACAACCCATCACGCCGCATTCACTCTACAGGCCACGATAGACTTCTCGCCGATGACCAACTCGGAAGACCTCAACAACAACCGCACCGTTATCAATGGTGTACAGGATGCGGTAATTTCCTACTCGCGCCCTGTACCCTTCTTCGCCCTGTAGCTTCTTGAATGGAACCTGCACAGGAACTATCCTCGGAGCTAACGGACAAACCCCAGAAAGGAACCAGTCATGACTGTCACCACTCACCGGACTCGTTCCAATGTCACGACTCTTAAAGAACTCCGCGACAACCTCGGAACCAAAGTCAACGAAGCCGTGTTCTCCGGCGAACGTCCCCTCATCAGCCGCAATGGTAAGACTGTTGCCGCGCTCATCTCCTACGAAGATTTGAAGCTGCTGGAAGAGTACGAAGAGCTCCTCGACATTGAGGCTCTTCGCAAGGCACGTGCCGAAGATGACGGCTACCGCATCGGCCTCGAGGAGTTCCTCGCAGAGAACCCTGCAGACTAGTCTTTCAACGCATATTGCAAGGCGGGCGGCACCTCCACCGGGGAGGGGCCGCCCGCCTCATTCTTGCCTAAAAACCGCCGAATCTAGCGCTTGCGTGCGGAGGGGTAGATGCTACCGTCCATCACGCCGCGCTCCACCTGCTCCAGGCTCACACCGCGAGTCTCCGGCAGGTTACGGAACATCAGCAGCGCAATAATCACGTTCACCACGGCAAAGCCGATGAAGGAACCGGTCAGACCGACCGCACCCAGAATCACGGGGAACGCCAGCGACAGCACACCGTTCATCATCCAGCCGCTAAACGCCGAAATACCCATACCCGCCGCACGCACACGCAGCGGGAACAGCTCACTCATAATCACCCACGTGGACACGTTCAGGCAGGTCTGCATCGCGCCCACAAAGCAGACGATGAGCACCAGCAGAATCCAGGGGCGCGCCGCATTATCGGCGGGCAGCAGCATGGATGCGCCCGCAATCAGCACGTGGAAAAACGCGGTCGAACTATAGCCGGTAATCACCATGACGCGGCGCGGCACACGCTCCATCAGGCGCAGCGACAGGATCGAGCCGAGCACCGCAATCGTACCCGGCGCAATGTTCGCGATGAGCGCCGCGGATTCGCTGAAACCGGCTTCCTTGAGCACCTTAATGCCGTAGTACATGATCGAGTTGATGCCGGTCAGCTGCTGGCCCGCGCCGACCAGAATACCGACGAGCAGGATGCGCACGAACCAGCCGCGCACGCCCACGCTTTCCTTACCCGCCGCGTTGTTCTGGGTGGTCGCCTCCGCCTGCAGGGTGCGCTCAATATCGGCAATTTCGGCCTCGGCACGCTCGGTGGAGCGGATGCGCTTCATCACCTCAAGCGCCTGCTCACGCTTGCCAACGCGCAGCAGCCAGCGCGGCGACTCGGGCACACGCAGCATACCTACGAACAGGCCGATGGCGGGCAGGGTGCAGATGGCGAACATCCAGCGCCACACGCCGTCGTGCTCGCCCCACAGGTTGCCAATGAGGGCGTTCACGATGAACGCGGCAAGCTGACCGCCCACGACCATGAGCTCGTTGCGGCCGGAGAGGGAGCCTCGAATTTCGTAGGGTGCGAGCTCTGCGAGGAACACGGGCACTACGGCGGAGGCGCCACCGACCGCCAGGCCGAGCAGGGTGCGTCCGGTGATGAGCACGGCGACGTTGGGTGCGAAGACGCACGCCAGGGCGCCGAAGAAGAAGATGGTGGACAACCCAATGATGGTGGTTCGGCGGCCGAACCGGTCAGAGATGCGGCCGCATCCGAGCGCGCCAATAGCGGCGGCGAAAGCGAGCGATCCGGTGACCCAGCCTTGGGCGGTGGAATCCATGCCGAGTTCGCGGCTCATGGGTTCGAGCGCGCCGTTGATTACTCCGGTGTCGTAGCCGAAGAGCAGACCGCCGAAGGTGGCGATGAGTGCGATGATGCCGAGGTATCGACTGTGCTTCCCGGTGCCCAGAGGGGGCAGGGTGGAGGCGGTGCTCTGTGCGCTCATGGTGTCCTTTATGCCGAGGGGTTAGGTGAGATTACACCGACATTGGTGGTTCTTCAGCACTGTCAGTGGGCTAGGTGAGGTGCGTCAGGTTAGACACACCTCACCTAATCCTAGCGAAAACGTGCGGCGGGTGATATTTATTTCTCACCACGGACATTTTTCAGCGTATATTACGGCCGACACGTGCGACCGCCTGAGTGTCCCTTTGAGAGGGAGCCGGAGTTTAGAACAGCGCGATCTTCTCGGGTGCCGGGAAGATGGCGTCCAGGGCGGCGAGGTCCTCAGCGTCGAAGCGCAGGCATGCCGCCTGTGCGTTGGCGCGCACCTGCTCGGCGCTGGTTGCACCGGCAATGACGGAGGTGACCGGCGACTGCTGTGCGAGCCAGGAGAACGCCGCCTGCACCTCGGTAATGCCGCGCTCGGTGCAGAAGGTGTGGAAGGCTTCGAGCTGGTCCCAGTTGGCGGCGTCGAGCACGTTCTTCTTGGAGTGGGACAGGCGCGAACCGGCGGGAATGTTGTCGCGGCGGTACTTGCCGGTCAGCAGGCCGTTAGCGAGCGGGAAGTACGGCAGCACACCCATGCCGAAGTGCCGTGCGGCGGGCAGGATTTCGAGTTCTGCGCGGCGGTCGAGCAGGTTGTAGTGGTTTTCAGCGACGATGAACCGTTCGGTGCCGAGTTCACGGGCGCAGTGTTCGGCGTGGGCGAGCTGCCAGCCGGAGAAGTTGGAGTGGCCCAGGTAGCGGACCTTACCGTCGCGTACGAGCTGGTCGAGGGCGCTGAGGGTTTCTTCGATGGGGGTGTTGGGGTCGGGGCTGTGGTAGAAGTACAGGTCAATGTAGTCGGTGCCGAGGCGGCGGAGGGACCCTTCGACGGCGCGCATGATGTAGCGGCGGGATCCGCGGGCGTTGCGGTCGTTGCCGTTGAGGTCGCCGACGGGCAGACCGAATTTGGTGACGATGGTCAGTTCGTCGCGATCGAGGCCGAGCTGGGTGAGGGCGGTGCCGAACATGGTTTCTGAGAGGCCGGGTTCGGCGCCGTAGAGGTCGGCGATGTCGAAGAAGCTGATGCCGGCGTCGACTGCGGCGGCGATGACTTCGTTGGTGCCTTCCTGGGTGCGGGTGGGGGTGCCGGGGCGGCCGAGGTTGTTGCAGCCGATGCCGACGCTGGGTACGACGAGGCCGGAGTTGCCGAGCCTGCGGTAGACGGGGGATTCAATACGTTCCATGTTTTTAACTCTACGTTGTGCGGGTATGTTGCGTGGTTATTTCCCCTCCAGTTGGGAGGCGAAGAGCTTCCTGAAGCGTGATGTGGGGTCGGTCGTTAGGTCCCGGTAGGTTCCTTGTTCCACCACACAC
>NZ_KV813782.1:0-463 GCF_001813725.1 Rothia sp. HMSC072B04
TGGCAAATGTTGGTTTGGTGAGTCAAGACTACGGCCGTTATGAACTGACTGTGCGTGAAAATCTTCTTCTGGGTTTGCCGCAGGAGGCTGTTGAGCGTCTTGGTGATGCTGATTTGTGGTCGGCTTTGTCGGTGGCTTGTGCTGATGATTTTGTGCGTGGTCTTGAGGGTGGTTTGGATGCTCAGTTGGGTGAGTCGTTTGGTGGTGTTGGTCTTTCGGGTGGTCAGTGGCAGCGTTTGGCGTTGGCGCGTGTGGTTCTTCGGGATGCGCCGGTGTGGGTGTTGGATGAGCCGACCAGTGCTGTGGATGCTGAGACTGAGGAGGAGATTTTTGCTCGGTTGAAGGTGGCTGCTGTTGGGCGTTTGGTGGTGTTGGTGTCTCATCGTGCGTGGACGTTGCGTGGTGTTGATTCTGTGGTGGTGTTGGATGGTGGGTGTGTGGTGGAACAAGGAACCTACCGGGA
>NZ_KV813783.1:0-70627 GCF_001813725.1 Rothia sp. HMSC072B04
AGTCTTGACTCACCAAACCAACATTTGCCAACATGTTGTATTTACTCTCAGAAGAAGCACCCTTATACGTTATGCTCCCCTGGGCAATTGGTGTAATTCCAAGAATTGCATTTATTAGCGTTGTTTTTCCCGCGCCCGAGGCACCAACTACTGCAATCATTTGATTATTCATCAGCTCAAGATTAATATCTTTAAGCGCAAAAGACGACGAGCCCTCATACTGAACGGATACATCTTTGCATATAATTTTTGAAATATTTTCATGGTTAGGGTTAGAAGTTTTTATCTCAGAAACATGGTCGTAAGTATCAGAGTCGCATACCCTTCGGAATTGCTGAACAGATAATGCTCCATTAATAATCTGACCAAATGAATATCCCACCTCTTGGGTCGCATCAACACAGGCAATGATTCCAATCAGCGATCCGGCCACATACGATATATTGGCGCCTGAATCCACAAGGAAGTACAGGGACGCAAAAAGTAAGACAGAGCAGAGTAGCCCTGCAACTATGGAGATGATTCCTCTAACACTTTCAAGGCTCAATTCCCTACCGGCCGCCCGGCGTCGCCAGGACGCTACGCGTTGCGAGAAAAATCGGGAGGCTCTCATGAGGTGAAGTTCTTGGGCTCGACTCTGAGCCATCAGATTGTCTAGATAGTAGTTCTCTACCCGATAGTCCTCGTACATTAGGGTGTATATAGCGTAATCACGTTTAGCGAGGATTACCATTGCAATAGATAGGGGTAGTGAACACAGTGCCGCAAAAATTGCTGCCACAATGCTGACGTTCGCGATATTAAGACAGAGAAGTAACACCATTGCGAAGGCACTCACCAGTGTCATAACTGACATGGTGTGAACCTGCAATTCCTGTTTCGATATTGCCTCTCTAGCAGCACGTATATCTTCCTGTGATTTTGTGCTACCTATATCAGATAACGGAAATGTAGATAACCTGTTATTTAACATGCAGTGAACCCGATAGTTCACCTTTGATTTGAGGATGAGCATGTTACTTATGACCCAGCGTTTAGCAATGATATTAATTCCGACAACAAGGGCAAGAGCAACGATATAAATCCAGGCCGCGCCACCATTTGAACCGCTCAAGGCTGATACTGTATTACCAATCAGCAGGGACTGACTCAAGGGAATGCAGGCAATGACGGCTAGCGATAGGGCGACGCTCACCAGGGTCGCGGGACAGGTTTTCCATGCTAGGCGGAAGGACCAGAGTATAGAAGAAAATAGCTTTTTCATTCTCACCACGCTCACAAAGTCATACTGAACTCATCTTTGAGCCCTACAACTCCTCGATGAGCGACATTGAAACACTACCCGTGCCTCATTAGTTACCCTACTCCTCATTGAAATATAAAACACACATATTTGCGCGTGTCCAAGAATATTAAGCAGATATATCTGTGATATTTTCAGGCATCCAGGGGTCAACCGACAGCCCTACCCGCAACGCCCCCAGCCGCCCTTCGTCATAGTCAGTCATATTAAGTTCATATTTCTCCCCAATGTCATGTCCAGAAATATTAGGACATCAACCGCCGCATCCCTTGCACACCCTCGGAGGCAGTGGGTAGAGTGAAAGCGTTATCTATCAAGAGCGACCGAGAGATCTGGCTCGTAGACGTCGCAGCAACCTCGCCAGTATCCCCCACCGTCACGGTGCAGGGTACGGACAAGGTGCTCCCGCCAGAACCGATAGAGAAGAATACCCTTCGGCACCCCTTGATGATGTGCACCCGCAAACCGGTACAGCGCATCCTGCAGAAGAATTCACGCACCCTCCCGGTGCGTATCTATCGGGTGAACACGAAGGAAGGTTATGACGACAGTTCACCCGGCTCTTTCTTTTGAGCTGTTCCCACCCCGCTCACACGCAAGCTGCGAGTCGCTACTCCACACCATTGCGGAGCTTGAGGGCACCAACCCCGACTACGTGTCGGTCACCTACGCCGGTGACGCGAAGCGCCGCCAGAAGACCTTGGCGCTGCTCGACCACCTGGTGCATGAAACCTCCCTCACCCCGCTGGCTCACCTGATTTGTGCAGGCCACTCGGTGCATGAGCTGGAGCGTGCGGTCCGCCTGATTCTGGGTCTGGGCGTGCGCGGTTTCCTGGCTCTTCGCGGTGATATTCAGGAAGGTCAGGTTTCTGAACTTCCTTTCGCCCGCTACCTGGTGGAGCTGATTCGCCGCGTGGAGCGTGAAGATTTCGCTCACCTGGCTGCTGGCAAGGTGTCGATCGGTGTGGCGGCGTACCCGCAGAAGCACCCCGAGTCGGCATCCCTGCTGCAGGATATTGAGATTCTGCTGTCCAAGCAGCGTGCCGGCGCGGATTTCGCGATTACTCAGGTGTTCTTTGAGGATGAGCGCTACAGCGCCCTGGTCGATTCGGCGCACCTGGCAGGTGTGGATATTCCGATTATTCCGGGCATCATGCCGGTAACCTCGCTGAAGCGGTTGCAGAATCTCTGCCAGATGGCGGGCATGGAAGTCCCGACGGACCTCGCCTACGCCCTAGAGACGGCGACCAGCAACGCAGAGTTGCACCGCATCGGTGTTGAGTACGCGTTGAACCAGTGCCGCACCGTGATGGACGCGGGCGCGCCGGGTCTGCACTTCTTCACCTTCAACGAGCATGCGGCGGTTCTGGACGTTCTGGATCAGCTGGATTTGCCGCGGTACAGTAACCGTTTCTCTCAGTCGCTGAGCGAACTGGAATACGTCTAAACACCCCCCGCCTCAACCCATAACGCTCCTTGTCGGATGCGTTTCCATTTTCTCCCCCACAAATATTCCGGGAGTTGTTGAGTCCTCCGTTTCACCACCCACAGTCGGGTGGTAAAACGCCGGAACCGACTCCCACATCTATCCCCAGTAAAGGAATAACTATTATGTCGAACACCGCATTCCCCGCCGCAACCATTGTTGGCTACCCCCGCGTGGGCCGCTTCCGTGAGCTGAAGAAGGCTCAGGAGGCTTTCTGGAAGGGCAAGGCAACCCTGCAGGAGCTGCAGGACACCGCCGCTGACGTGCAGCGCACCTACTTCGAGCGCGTGACCGCTGCGGGTCTGAAGGCTGACAACTACTCGATTCCGGCAACCTTCTCCTACTACGACCAGGTGCTTGATGTGGTTCGCCTGTTCACCCTGGTTCCCGAGCGTCTGGCTGAGGCTAAGGATGCACGCGGCCTGCTGGATCTGCCCGGCTACTTCGCACTGGCGCGCGGTACCGAGACCCTGCCTCCTCTGGAGATGACTAAGTGGTTCGACACCAACTACCACTACCTGGTGCCTGAGATTGGTGCCGGTACCGAGATTAAGCTGAACCTTGAGGCTATTGACGAGCAGCTTGAGGTTGCAAAGCAGGCTGGCGTGAAGGTTCGCCCGCAGATTGTTGGCCCGCTGACCCTGCTGCTGGGCGCTAAGGCTGAGCAGGGTTCCGCTGAGGACTTCTCCCCCGTTGACCGTCTGGATGAGTTCGTTGCCGCTTACGCTCAGGTGCTGGAGCAGCTGGCTGAGCGCGGTGTTGAGTGGGTTCAGCTGGATGAGCCGGGCCTGACCGTGGACCGTGCCGACAACGCGAAGGTTGCCGAGCTGGCCGAGCGCACCTACCGCGCCCTGGCTGCCGGCGAGAAGCGCCCGCAGATTCTGGTGACCAGCCCCTACGGTTCCCTGCGTGAGAACCTGCCGGCACTGCTGGGTACCGGTATTGAGGCGCTGCACCTTGACCTGGTGCACGGTGTGTACTCGAAGGCTGAGCTTGAGTCCGTTTCTGCTGCTGGTGTGCACCTGGTTGCCGGTGTTGTGAACGGCCGTAACGTGTGGCGTGCTGATGTTCGTGCCGCACTGAAGACTCTGGAGGCGCTGCCCGGCGCATCCGAGGGTGCCGTGTCTGTGGCTTCCTCGACCTCCCTGCAGCACGTGCCGCACGACCTGGCTCTGGAAGACCCCGCCGAGGTTCCCGTGGACGGCCTGGCATTCGCTGACCAGAAGGTTGCCGAGATTGCTCTGCTGGCTCGTGGCCTGGCTGAGGGTGAGGCTGCTGTTGAGCCGGAGCTGAAGGCTGCTGACGAGGCGCTGGCTCGCTTCGCCGCTGACCCGCGCAAGCACAACGACGAGATTCGTGCCCGCGCCGCAGCTGTGACTCCCGAGGACTTTGACCGCCCGACTATTGACGTTCGCCGCGCGGCTCAGGCTGACCTGAACCTGCCGAAGCTGCCGACCACCACCATCGGCTCCTTCCCCCAGACCGCTGAGATTCGCCGCCGCCGTGCGGAGGCTCGTGCGGGCAAGATTTCCGCTGAGGAGCTGAACGGCTTCCTGCGTGACGAGATTGCTTCGGTCATCAAGTTGCAGGAGGAGCTGGGCCTGGACGTGCTGGTTCACGGTGAGGCCGAGCGTAACGACATGGTTCAGTACTTCGCTGAGAACTTCGACGGCTTCGCAACCACCCGCCACGGCTGGGTTCAGTCCTACGGTTCGCGTTGCACCCGCCCCTCGATCCTGTTCGGTGACGTGAAGCGTCACGGTGAGGGCCTGCGCGGTGAGGCGTTCACCGTTCCGTGGAGCTCCCACGCACAGTCGCTGAGCGACAAGCCGGTCAAGGGCATGCTCACCGGCCCGGTGACGATTCTGGCGTGGTCCTTCGTGCGTGACGACCAGCCGCGCCGCGAGACCGCTAACCAGGTGGCTCTGGCTCTTGCCGACGAGATTGCCGACCTGGAGCAGGCGGGCATCCGCATCATTCAGGTGGACGAGCCGGCTCTGCGTGAGCTGCTGCCCCTGCGCCGCGATGAGCAGCCGCAGTACCTGGACTGGTCGGTGAACTCCTTCCGCCTGGCAACCAGCGCGGTGAAGGATTCCACTCAGATTCACACCCACCTGTGCTACTCGGAGTTCAACGAGATTATCGACTCGATTAACGCTCTGAACGCCGACGTAACCAGCATCGAGGCCGCCCGCTCGCACATGGAGCTGCTGGCTGATATTCCGGAGAGCTTCGTTTCCGGTCTGGGCCCCGGCGTGTGGGACATCCACTCCCCGCGTGTTCCTTCGCAGGATGAGATTGAGTCCCTGCTGAAGGCTGCGATTGGTTACGGCACCATTGCTGACCTGTGGGTGAACCCTGACTGTGGTCTGAAGACTCGTGATTACGAGGAGACCAAGCAGTCTCTGCGTCACCTGGTGGACGCCACCAAGGCGATTCGCGCATCCCTCTAGGAGGCGCCTATTGGTTCCGCTGCCTGCTGCGGGTTGACCGGATGATGGTTTGCTCGCGGTAACCTGCGGCAGGTGGCGGCTGTTCGGCTTCGTGCCGGTATGCGTACCGACTGTATGCCGAGCTTTTGGGGATAGATAACGAGCCCGCCCGTACGGTTTTTCTTCTGCACCGTGCGGGCGGGCTTTTCTGTGCTGTTTTTGGGCGCCGATTTAGTGGCATCCAAGTGGTTTTCTTTTTGAACTTAGGGTATAAATTACTCTAAATTTAAGTGTGGTCTGACCAAAACACATACTTACTCAACAAAGAAAGTATTTATATTCACTGCATCATCTGTGGCGCTGTTGCCCAGTAGACAGATATACATCACACAGATTTAGCACTTCCCTGTAATTCCGGGGTAAAAACAGTATTAATAGAATAATCACTCTGAATATCTGTTCACCATAGTGAACATTCTACTGAAAACTTTTCCAGCAGATTAGCATTTTTATAAGCCGCCGTTTTTAGAATTCCAGCATGACTACTACCACTTCATCAAAGAAGAAGAAGGGTTCTACACCCCGCTGGCTCGCTATTCCGGCACCCAAGCCCCAGCTCAGCGAAGCAGAAGTTAATGCGAAGTACCCGCGCATGCGCCTACAGGTCTTCATGGGTATCTTCATCGGTTACGCGACCTTCTACCTGATTCGTAACAACGTCCCGCTGGTCACCCCGATTCTGACCAAGGAACTTGGCTTCAGCAACGCAGCAATTGGTGCGCTGTCCACCGCACTGCTGCTCGCTTACGGCTTCAGCAAGTTCTTCACCGCAATGATTTCTGACCGCTCGAACGCGCGTTTGTTCCTGCCCATCGGTCTGGTGCTCTCGGGTGTTGCAAACATCCTGCTGGCGCTGACCGGTTACATGGGTGAAGGCGCGGGCGCGACGGGCTACGCTGCTGCTATCGCCTCCATCATGGCGACCATCATGGTCTTCAACGGCATCTTCCAGGGTATGGGTTGGCCTCCCTCGGGTCGTGTGCTCGTGAACTGGTTCTCCACCAGCGAGCGCGGCACGAAGGTTTCCTGGTGGAACACCGCTCACAACGTTGGTGGTGCGCTGTCCGGTCTGCTGGTTGCGTGGGGCTTCTCCATGTTCGGCAAGACCTGGGAAGTTGCCTTCTGGTTCCCGGCTGTTATCAGCTTCGTTCTGGCGTTCGTGGCGTGGCTGTTGATCCGTGATAACCCCGAGGCTGAGGGTCTGCCCACCGTTGACGTGTACCGCAACGACCCGCACAAGGTTGAGTCCACCGCTGAGGATCGTGCAGAATCCACTTGGACCACCATCCGTAAGCACGTGCTGACCAACTCGACCATGGTGTACCTGGCTCTGGCGAACGTGTTCGTGTACACCCTTCGTTACGGCGTGCTGGTGTGGGCGCCGAAGTACCTGCACGATGTGCGCCACGCTTCCCTTGAGGGTGGTATTGCGGGCTTCTCGATTCTGGAGCTTGCCGGTATTGGTGGCACCGTCCTGTGCGGTTACGTTTCTGACCGCATGTTCAAGGGTCGCCGCTCCCCCGCGGGTATCCTGTTCCTGATTGCGACCGTTGGCGCGATTCTGCTGTACTGGCTGCCTTCTTCGGATGCGCCGCTGTGGATTGCGTACGTTGCGTTGGCTCTGATTGGTGGCCTGATTTACGGCCCGGTTATGCTGATTGGTCTGCAGGCTATTGACCTGTCTCCCTCGCACGTTGCGGGTACCGCTGCGGGCTTCACCGGCCTGTTCGGTTACGCGCTGGGTGCGACCCTGGCGTCTGCCGGTATCGGCATTATTGTTGACCACTGGGGTTGGAGCACCGCGTTCGTCTTCATGATTGTGTGCTCGGGTCTGGCTGTGCTGTTCCTCTGGCTGGTTAACGGTGCTGAGAAGCGTCTGATGGCTGAGCGTGCAGAGAAGCTGGCGGCTCAGGCATAATTGCCCGGTCTTTCGTGTAGGGAAGCCACACGTTTGCTGGTGAGTCACCATATGGTGGCTTGTCGGCAATCGTGTGGCTTCTTACGTTAAGAACCTAGAATGGAACCATGACTACTAACTCTGGAATCACTAAAGAATGGGTGGATGAAACCGTCAAGCCGGGCGACGATTTCTTCCGCCACGTCAACGGTAAGTGGCTGGCAACCCACGAAATCCCGGCGGACCGCCCCAAGGACGGCGGCCTGTACACCCTCCGCGATAACGCAGAGAAGCACGTGCGTGAGCTGGTGGAGAAGATCGCGAAGGAGCAGCCGGAGTCCCGTATTGGCGCGCTGTACAACTCCTTCATGGATGTTGAGAAGATTGAGGCGGACGGCCTGGAGCCGCTGCTGAAGGAAATCGCCCCGATTCTGAACTCGGCAACCCCCTCCCACCTGGCTGTGACCCTGGCGCTGCTGTCTCGTGCGGGTCTGCCGCAGCTGTTCGCTTGGTACACCAGCAACGACCCGAAGGACCCGAAGAATTACACGTTCTTCCTGTACCAGTCGGGTCTGGGTCTGCCGGATGAATCCTACTACCGTGAAGAGAAGCACGAGGCTGCATGCGCGGCGTACGTTGAGCATATTGCCCGCATGTTTGAGCTGACCGGTCTGGCTGAGGGCTTCGGCCTGACCCCGGAGCAGGCGGCTCAGCTGGTGTTCACCCACGAGTCGGAGCTGGCTCGCCTGCACTGGAACGTCGTGGAGAACCGCGACGCTGAGGCGACCTACAACCCGTACCAGGCGACCGAGCTGGACGAGAAGTTCCCCGGCTTCCCGTTCTCGCAGTGGCTGCTGGCTCTGGGTGCCGACCCGGAGACCCTGGGTCAGGTTATTGTGGCTCAGCCGTCCTTCTTTGAGGGTGCGGCTAAGCTGTTCACCTCCATCCCGCTGATGAGCTGGAAGCTGTGGGCTGTGTGGACCGTTCTGCGTTCGCGTGCGCCGTTCATGTACGACGAGCTGGTCCAGGAGAGCTTCAACTTCTACGGCAAGACCCTTTCCGGCACTCAGCAGATTCGTGAGCGCTGGAAGCGCGGCGTGGGCGCTGTCGAGAAGGCTCTGGGTGAGGAAATTGGCCAGGAGTACGTGGCTGTGCACTTCCCGCCCTCGCACAAGGAGAAGATGCTGGTTCTGGTCGGCAACCTCCTGGAGGCGTACCGCGAGTCTATTGAGTCACTGGACTGGATGACTGAGGCAACCCGCCAGAAGGCGTTGGAGAAGCTGTCGAAGTTCGTCACCAAGATCGGTTACCCCGATAAGTGGCGTGACTTCTCCGCACTGGAGCTGGTACCCGGTGACCTGTTCGAGAACCTGCGCCGTACCGGAGCGTTTGATGCTGACTGGCTGATTGCCCGTAAGGGTCAGCCGGTGGATAAGTCGGAGTGGCTGATGACTCCGCAGACCGTGAACGCGTACTACATGCCGCCGGCGAATGAGATTGTGTTCCCGGCAGCGATTCTGCAGCCGCCGTACTTCAACCCGGATGCTGACGATGCGGCGAACTACGGCAATATCGGCATGATTATTGGCCACGAGATTGGTCACGGTTTTGACGATCAGGGTTCCCGCTATGACGGCGACGGCAAGCTGGAGAGCTGGTGGACTGAGGAGGATTACGCGAAGTTCAAGGAGCGTACCGCAGCACTGGTGGAGCAGTACAACGCGTACGTTCCGGTGGGTCTGGATCCGAAGTTCCACGTGAACGGTGAGCTGACTCTGGGTGAGAACATTGGCGACCTGTCCGGCATGTCGATTGCATTGAAGGCGTACCGTCTGGCGTTGAAGAAGCAGGGTATTGAGTCGCTGGATGAGGCGCCGGTGATTGACGGCATGACCGGTATTCAGCGTTTCTTCTTCTCGAATGCTCGCGGCTGGTGCACGAAGTCCCGCCCGCAGCATGCTGAGGTGATGATTTCGGTGGATCCGCATTCGCCGGATGAGTTCCGTGTGAACGGTGTGGTGCGCAATATTGATGAGTTCTATGAGGCGTTTGGTGTCTCTGAGGGCGATGCACTGTACCTGGCTCCGGAGGAGCGCGTGCGCATCTGGTAGCATCCCGATAAGGGTATATGCTTTATTGCGTATATAAGTGAGGCGCCCGCCTCGTGGTTTCTAGCCACGGGGCGGGCGCCTCTTTTCTAGAGAGCTGTGGACGCTACACGAAGGTAGGCATCTACTGCTACTGTGCCGAGCGTTGCGTTAGATAATTTCTAGCGCAATATCCATGTGCAGCGGCTCGGTTGCATCGATGTGGTACTGGCTGTGTACCGGCGAGCCCCACGAGTCGTCTCCACCAACGCCGAGCTGACCTGCCAAGATACGCAGGTAGGTGCGGTTGTTCTCGGGCAGCTCCCACTGGTAGGAAGCTTCCTCAATCTGGTAGGAGGAGTAGGGCAGGAGCGATACGTGCAGGCCGTCACCGGCAGTCTGCAGCTGGCGGACACGGAAGCCGTGGTTGCTGTCGTTCGTCACTTCAGCCCAACGGACACCCATGTGGTTGCCACTTTCCTGAGGTACCAGGTACGGTGCGTAGTCCTGCTCGGGGGTGCTTTCCCACACGCCCAGGCGGACGCCGCTGCAACGGTCGGGGTAGGAGTCGCCGGGGCCGAGGCCGTAGTAACGCAGGTGCGAGAACTCGCCGGGCAGTGCCCATTCCAGACCGAATGCGGGCAGGGACGGTGCGTCCTTCTCGCCGGGGTAGTCGATGGTTACTCGCACGTTGCCGGTGCTCTGTGCTTCGTAGCGGACCGTAACAGCGGTGTGAGCGGGGGTTGCCAGCTCGTAGGTGTAGGTCACTGCCACGCTGTCATCGCTGGGCTGCTCGACAGCAACGTTAGCGCAACGGGCGTAGCGGCCTGCAACGGTCCACTGGGCGCGTTCGAAACCGTGTCCGGCGCCGCGGTCGTTGTCGGTCAGGGGCCTGAAGGTGGTGAGCTTCGGGGGGCGAATAACATGCTCGGTGCCGTTGTGTACCCAGGAGACGATGCCGCCCTGAGTGCGGGACAGAATAACTTCAGCCTGGTTGTTGCGCAGACCGACGTTCCAGCGGCCGACGGTCACCGTCGCATCTGCTGCGCCTTCAGCGGTGTTTGCTTCAGCCTGCGATGCGGGGATGACGTACTGACCGAAGGCAATTTCGTGTCCTGCAGGAGCCCATGCGGCGTCTTCAGTGAGCACGAGGCTGACGTCCAGGGTTACTTCTGCGTTGTCGACAGCGTATTCTTCCAGGGGCCAGGGAATTACCAGCTCGTGGGTGGATTCCGGGGCTACGTCGAAGAAGTAGTCTTCCTGCCACTGAGGAACGCCGTTGACCAGCAGGCTAGCCTTGAAGGTGTAGTCTGCGGTGGAGGTGAAGAGGTTGTCGTTGACGACCGTCACGCCCTTCTGGTCGGGGGTGATGCGCAGGTTGGAGTACACTGCCTTCACCTCAGCGGCCTTGGGGCTTACCTTGCGGTCGGCGAAGAGGATACCGTCACCGGAGAATTCGTAGTCGCAAGGGCGTTCGCCGAATGCGCCACCGTAAGCGAGGTATTCGGGGGCGCCTTCGCTCTCACCGGGGTGCCAGAGTGCCTGGTCGATCATGTCCCAGATGAAACCGCCCTGGTAGTGGGGGTAGCGTTCCAGTGCGACGTATTCGTCGATAGCGCCGACCGAGTTGCCCATTGCGTGCATGTATTCGCACATGATGAAGGGCTTCTGGGGGTTGTTCGACAGGTACTTTTCGACGACGTCGGTGTGGGTGTACATACCGGATTCGATGTCGGTGACGTCATCAAATTCGCGGTGCCAGGTGATGCCTTCGTAGTGTACGGGGCGGTTGGGGTCCAGTTCGTGGACTCGGCGGTACATGGAGCGGAATACTTCGCCGCCGTATGCTTCGTTACCGAGCGACCAGATTACTACGGAGGGGTGGTTGTAGTCGCGGCGCATCATGGATTCTACGCGGTCAACGCAGGCGCCTTCCCATTCCATGCGGGAGCCGGGGATCGTGGTCTCGGGGGTGGGAATGTCACCGGGGGTGCACCAGGAGCCGTGAGTTTCCAGGTTTGCTTCGTCAACCAGGTAGATACCGTATTCGTCAGCCAGGGCGTAGAAGCGTGAATCGTTGGGGTAGTGGCTGGTGCGGATAGCGTTGATGTTGTGCTGCTTGCAGAAGAGAATCTCTGAAGTCATGTCTTCAACGGTCAGGACGCGGCCGGTACGCGGGTGGAACTCGTGGCGGTTGACACCCTTGAAGAGGACTCGGTGACCGTTGAGGGTCATGATTCCGTTCTCGATGCGGAAGCGACGGAATCCGACGCGCTGGCTGGTGGATTCTACGGTCTTGCCGTCGTGGAGCAGATCCACCGTCAGAGTGTAGAGAGAGGGCGATTCAGCCGACCAGGGAGCGATACCTTCAAGGGCGTCGGAGGAGATGCGCACGGATGCGTCTTCGGCGGCGACGGTACCAGACCAGATGACCTGGGTGCCGTCAAGGACGCTGGCCTGCAGGGTGTACGCCTTGATTTCTTCACCGTTGAGGGTGACGAGAGCGTCCAGGTGTGCTTCGCCGGTGGGTGCGTCGTAGTCTGCTTCAACGGTGAGGGAGGCGATGCTGACTGCGGGGCGGGCTACCAGGTTCACAGCGCGGAAGAGGCCATGGAAACGCCACGAGTCCTGGCCTTCCAGCCATGAAGCGCTCGAGTATTCGTAGCATGCGACGGTCAGGGTGTGGTTGCCTTCTGCGTCCTTGCCGATGATATCGGTGATGTCGAAGGAGGTGGTGGTGTAACCGTCTTCTGCGTAACCGACGAAGGTGCCGTCAACCCACACGTAAATTGCGGTTGCGAAGCCTTCGAAGGCGAGCACGATGCGGCCCGATTCGCTCAGCATCTTCTTGAGGTCGCCCTCCAGGGTGAAGTGCTTGCGGTAGAGGGCTACGTGGTTCTTCTCGGGGATGTGAGGAGCTTCGGGGTTTTCGTGGCCGTCCCAGGGCATCTGGATGTTGACGTAGGCGGGGCGCCAGAGTCCTTCAGTTTCCAGGGTGGCGGGGACGGGGATGCTCTGGTAGTCGCTTTCGTCGAGGGCGGGGGCGGCGAATTCTGCGGTGGTGACGTCAATTTCTGAGGCCCATGCAGTGCGGACAGCCCACGTGCCGTTGAGGCTCTGCTGGGGGTTTGAGGAGTGATGGTCGGAGTGCGCTGCTTCCCTGTTGACAGCGTACACGGTGGGGTCATCAAGCCACGCTGCTGAGGGTGACTGGGAGGAGACTACGGGAGTCGTTTGTTCGGTGGAAGACATGTCTTTCTTCCTCTCGTATACATCTTTGTTTGGTCCCTTTAAGGATGCCGGAAGGCGTGATGATTGTTGCCTACATTCTGTTCATTCTTTTCCCGCAGAACTTGGCTCTGGTCTACGTGGCACTGGTCCTAATAGCCTCACCGCGCAGAACATTCAGACGTTCAACACGGCTGCTTTCTATGTGCCGCTGGCCATTATTGTGTGCTCGTTCCTCGCCTTCTTCTTCAAGGTTTCTATCTCTGAGAAGGAACACGCGAAGATTGTGAAGGAGCTTGAGGAGAAGCTTGCTTCTGCATAGGTAAAAGCAGGGTAGGTCCTTCACCGCATGAGAGAGGCGCCCGCCTCGTGGTTTTTAGCCACGGGGCGGGCGCCTTTTAGGTGTAGAAGCTACGCGCTTCTAGGCTGAAGCTTTTAGGAAGCAGAAGCCGAGGACGAAGAGGAAGAAGTACGCATACCGGTCAGCTTCCACGCACCGTTCTCGTAGACACCGTGCAGGGTACGCTCCACATCATTCTTACGGTCCGAATCGGAGGAAGCGTTCTCCACACGGTCCTTGCTTGCGATGAACTCACCGCTGTCCATGGTCAGGCGGATATCCCAGTTGTAGGCGTCGCCATCACGCTCGGGCTGTGCGGTAAGCATGGTGATGGTGACGGAGGGGTCCTGCATCCAAATCTTGCCCTGCTGCAGGCCAGCACCCAGGGTGCCTTCTTCGGGTTCGAGCATGTTCTTCAGCTCGGAGTTGTCAACCGCGCATTCACGCAGGGGTTCGGTCTTGCCGGTACGCATGTAGTATTCAATGGCTGCGCCGAAGAATGCGATGGACTGGTACAGGCCTTCTACGCTGTTCTCGTTGGCGACGGCGGGCTTGGTCGGCACGGGGGCGTTCTTGGACGGCTCGGTGCGGGTTGCGGGCTGGTAGTCGGAAGGCTTGGAGGTGTAGCCCTCCAGGGCTGCAACGCCGGAGTAGTCGGTGCGTGCGGTCTTGGATGCCGACGCGGAAGCAGATGCGCTACCGGATGCGTTGCCGCTGGTTGCCTGAGGCTGAGCACCGCAGGCTGCGAGGAGGGTTGCGCCGCCGGTTGCTGCGAGCAGGCCGAGGGCGGATCGGCGGGTTACGTTCTTCATGGGTTCTCTCTATCTGTGGTGTGGTTCCACACCGCGGTGCGGGTGATGCCTGCGGCATCTAACGGGAAGACGGCACTACACGGGGTGTAGTGCCGTCTTCCAGTATATGTTTATTGGGCTTGGGATTCTTTAGCCGCCGTAATAGTAGTAGTGGCTGTAGGAGCTGCCGTAGTAGTCGCTGATGACGATGCGGGTGCGGCGGCCGTAACGGTCGGAGTAGTAGCGGTTGTAGGGGGTGCGGCGCACGGTGGGGCGGTAGGTGGTTGCCTGTGCGGGGGTGAGCAGTGCGCCGAGGGCGGTTGCTGCGCCTGCGCCTGCGGCGGCGAGTGCTGCGCGGCGGGTGAGGCGTGCGGGCTTCTTGGTGGCCATGGTGTGCCTTTCGGGGTCGGTGTTTCTGTGAAGTGACGTGGTGTGTGCACGGCGTGCGGCTGTGCGTTAAACCTTTTTTATTGTAAGCCTCAACGTTAATGTTTTTACGTGCAGAGTGCACCTTCTAGTTGAGGCTTAAACCATGCGGGCTAGTCCACGTTTTTCTGGCAGAAAAATTACGGAAATATTGGTTGAGAAACACGCCGGGCACACGCTAAATGCGGGCTGAAACGCGGGCTACATGTCTACTTCGGCGAGGCCCGAAATTTCCTTATCCTTGATGTGCGGGATGGTGGAGTTCCAGTTCATCCACGCCTTGACCTGGGCGGCTTCTTCGGGGTTGTTCATGTCTGGCCAGCGCTCGTTTTCGATCCTGAATCGGGTCATTGCGAGGAGGGGGTAGCCCTCATAGATGGGCCCGAAACGCGCAATGCGCTTACCCGATTTCGTGTCGAAGGAGACGGAGTCTGAAATTTCACTGTCGGAACTCTGCGTATACGTGACCTTATCGATCGCGTTGAGCGGGTAGAAGGTTTTATTGTCGTGCCCGTTGTCCTCTTCGAATCCTTCCGGCGAGATTTTAGTGTAAGAACCAGCGGTTTCGTTAAAGACATATAGAAGAAAGCACGTGAAGAGGAAAGCTCCGACATCATATAGAAAATGGAATCCTATATCGCCCAGCAGATGCACCATAAACATCAGAGCAGGGGTCATGGGAAGGGCGACGGCAAGCACAATTATTTCGGAGCGGTCGCTTCGAGTAATGTAAATGTTTTTGGCGTACAGCTTCTTGTCTCGGCGTCGGTTGATTTCGTAGACAATGATGGACCGGAATATCTTGTACGCCTGTAGGACATTTACTACGCCCCAGAGGGCAATCATGGTGTAGTTCATCATCATGGTGGTCAACTACCCTTTCTGTTTTATCGGTGACCGGCGGCCTTCCGGCAACGATGCGGAGGGTGCAGGCTCGTTCTCAGAGTAGCCGAGGAAATTAGGTGGTTAAGCCCAGATTCGCGTTATCCGCGGAGTGGTTGCCGAGTCTTCACCGGAGCATTGCGTCGAGTTAACCTTCTGGTCAGATACCGTGCGATAGGCTAAGGATGTGCCCGCCATCTCACCGGGGCGAGCACGATTCACCAACCACTACCGCACAAGGACGTACATACCATGAGCACAACCAAGGTAAGCAGCGAAGCGCACAAGGCAACGAAAGCCTAGAAACCTAGCGCAGAATAACAGCCCACAACCCAGAAAGAAGGTGAAGAGCAGTGAAAAAGAACTCCCCAAGGAAAAAGAACGTTTCAAAGAAAAGGAACACCCCAAAGAAAAAGAGTTACCCAGAGGTAAATTACGTTACCGAAACTGGGGCTTCAAAGAAGATTAACAAAAAGAGGTACGTCAAGAAAAAGAAGAATAAAGTCGACTTCATAGAGTATCTTCGCGACATAGCAAAAGATGTATGGGATGCACGTGGCTCCATCATAACCGTAGTAGTCATTCTAGGGTTCTTCGCGTCCTTACATTTTATGACCAACTACAACCCGGGCAATGAATCCGCTATCTGCACTGTTACCTCAGTCGAAATCATTGAGCACGAGGACCCCTACTCAATCTCTGGTGAATTCGAAACGGAAGAGTGCGGAATCATCACATCGAGCAAATCCCCTGATGGTATCCCCATCCGCAAATACCTCCAGAACTTTAAGACGGGCAAGAAATACAGGGCATACAAGTCCTTCTCTACCCGTAACGATGAATTCGACTTCAGCGTCCTCCGCTTTGAAGAAATCAAAGAGTAACCCCTCCCCCGCAGAAAGGATCCCACCGTGAGCTTTATCGGCGAATTTATTATCGACTTTATTGGAGAGGCCATCGCGTCCTCACCCACACTGCAGCGAGTGCTTCTGTGGATTCTTTTCTCTGCGTCCGTGCTTCTCATGCTTGTCCCCGTCATGACGGGCGAGTACGCGTGGAGCATCCTATCCATCTCCACGATGCTGTTTTCCGTCGTGATGATTGACGGCACGCGTGAGCACGGTGTGCAGGATGCAAAGAACGGCGGCGCGTACCATTACTTTCTGCTGACGGTGGGCACGTTCTGCGTTGCCGCGATTGTTCTGCTCGCTGCTCTCTCCCTGGCGGGTGTCCCGCCGGTTGCCTCCACCCCGCAGGTGGACGGTATCAATTTCGCGCCCTGGTATGTGGTGGTGTCCGCGCTGGTTCTGCTGCTGTTCTTCTACAATGCCGCGCAGCCGAGCGAGGAGATCCCTAACCTGCACCGTATGGAGCGCATCAACCGGTATGTGCGCGCGGTGGTGCTGGGTGTGAGCGCCCTGATGGTGCTCTTCTGCCTGGTTATTCCGGTGGTTTCGTTCGCTACTGCCGGTTATGAGCCTGTGGGTGTTTCGGTGGTGCTGTGCCTGGTGCCGGTCTTCCTGATTTTTGTGCGCCGCACCCTGTTCAAGCTGTGGGCGTCGACCTTTGAGGAGGGCACTGCCGGGTATGGCGTGTTGCGTGGCTTCTGCGTAGCCCTGGTGGGTTTGGGTGGATGTTTGGCGGCGGTCCGTCTTGCCGTTGATGTTGTGCAGTCCGGTAGCGGGTTGTCGCTGGTGTATGTGGTGCCGGTGATCGCCTCGTACCTGCTGGTGAAGAGGTACGTGACCGTGGGTGTTGCTATCCCCGAGAAGGATGACGAGGAGGACCCGGAGGCTGAACCTGCAGCAAGCTAAACCGTGGAGCCCCGCGGGTTGATGAGTCTTGTGCGCCAAGCGCACGGTCTAGGACGATTCGCACACCGGGGTATCCTTGGGGAAGGTACGCCACTTGCCGGTGGTGCGCTTCCGGATATTCACCAACCACACGAAACGAGAACCCATCATGCGCATTTTCCTGATTATTATCTGGGGTATTATGGCCTTCATCTCGGTAACCGGAACGCTCTACATCATTACCAACTATGAGATTCAGCGCTGGAAGGATATGGAGCGCCGCCGCCAAGGCGCGTATATCCGACGGGTTAATCAGGCAGAGGCTCTTCTAACAATATTTACCCCTGGGTTCCCGTGTCTTGGTTTCTTTCTCCATCTTGTTGAGGAGGGGTCTCCAGGTTTTTGGTATGAACTGGGTGGGATACTTATGTCAATTATGTTCATGCTGTACGCCTGGTATGTCCATGTTGCCTATGTGAAGATCTCCCCTGAAGGTATTGAGCAGCGTATGTGGTCGGCGCGTACGACCGTGTACCCGGTCAACGCTATTGACGGCATTGAATACTACGAGGCAACCTCTACAGACGACCAGGACCTTGTGTCTTTCTACAGTAAATCCGGAAAACTCATTGCCGCTTTCTGCCCGATTATTCACAAGAATTACCGCCTCATGGCGATTGTGCGGTTCAGGATTGATAATGACCGCTGGCCTGATATGAATAATCCGAGTGATATTGCTCGGGTGGATGCTCTAGATAGTGGCCCTGATACAGTCCCGTACTTCAGGGGAAAAGAGAAAGTCACCGGCCTCGCCGACGTCGACATGTAGCACGGCATCAACCCCCGAGAATCAAGCACAGGAAAGCCCCCGCAGCCGAGAGTCATCCTCTCAGCCGCGGGGGCTTTATCGTATCAGCGTGTCCTCACGCGGCGAGCGCTAGGAGGCGCGGCGGCGAGAACGCAGCACCATCACAGTGCCAGCACCGAGCACCAGTGCGCCGCCCACAGCCACAGACACCGCACCAAAACCAGTACGCGCCAGGCCGCCCTGCTGGGAGCTCACGCCACCCGACGCAGCAGACACACCGGACTGACCCAAAGAGCCGCCGCCAGTGCCACCACCGGAAATACCGCCCGGGTACACGCCGCCAGCAGAACCATCAGCCGAACCGTCAGCCGAACCCTGCGCGTTCACGTCACCGGCAGCACCAGAAGCACCAGCCTGACCGGACTGACCAGCCTGCGCGGTACCAGACTGTGCGGAGCCGGGCTGGTTAGCACCAGCGGTACCGCCCGGGGTTGCCGAATCCACACGGCGCACACCACTAAAGTCGTCCTTAGCCGCATTCGGGTCCTTCGGCACGGCAGTCTCAAACGAGCACGCATCCGACGCCTTCTTACCCACAGCAACCGCAAGCTGCTGCACCGGGCTGTTCACCTCAGTACCATCAGCCAGAGTCGCAGAATAGTGCACATCAAACATGTACTGGCCGGGCTCAGAGAACACCCAGTTCGCGTGTGCGTGCGTCGCGTAATCAATGTCGATCGTGGTCTTGCCGGTCGTCGAATCCAGCAGCACATCCGCACCGTTCAGCGACTCAGTGAACATGCCGAAGCGCGCACCCTCAGGCATGACCTTCGGCACCACGTGCAGGCGCACGGGGCCGCGCAGCTGCGAGTAGTCAATGTCCTGCGTGTTGTAGCCGGGCCAGGGCAGGCCGCTCTGCTGGGTCTGCGGCAGGCCGTAGAAGGCGGTACCGACCGGACCCATGAAGTTCAGCTTCTCATCAGCCATACGTTCGGTGCGTACACGGCGGGCGTTCTCACTGACGGTCCACACGACCGAATCGAGCGGGCGCACGGTCGAATCAGCGTCAATGATGCCGCTGTCATCGCGCAGACCCACGGACAGCTGGCGGTCCTTCAAGGTCGCCTGGATGTCCAGGTGGCCGTGCGAAATCTTGGTGCGGCCGTCAATCTTGCCGGGCACGCACTGGTGGCCGGGGGTTCCGGGGGTGGACGGCTGCGCAGACGGTGCCGGGCTAGTCGGAGCAGGTGCGCTCGGGGTCGGGTTCGCGGGCGCGGGGCTAGACGGCGCCGGAGTCGTCGGAGCCGGAGTGGAGGGTGCCGGAGCAGGCACGCTCGGCTCTGCGGAGGCGGTCGGCACCGCAGGCACGGTCGGAACCTCGGTGGGGGACACCGACGGAACGGTGCTGGGCTCAGCAGTCGGAGCCTCGGAAGGAGCCTCGCTCGGCTCAGCGCTAGGAGCTTCAGTCGGCGCGACGGTAGGCTCAGCGCTCGGCGACGGATCCACCGGAGCAGGCTTCGGCGCATCGCTAATGGGTGCGCTATCGGGAGCCAACGCACCGTGCGCAGTGTACTTGGTGCCCGGCTCGTAGTTCGCCGCAACCTCAGTGGTGGAAGCAGAAGCGTTCATATCCGGGTGGGTCAGCATCTTCACGCGCAGAGCCGTGCCCTTGTAGAACGACTCGTCACGGAAGGTAAAGCGCGCCACACCATCCTCAACGGAGCCTTCCAGGTCGAGGTACGGGTAGACCGGGTCATCCTGGGCGTAGAAGCCGCCGCGCATGAAGCCGCGCACCTTCGGGTCCTTGAAGCGGACCTCAACGGTGCTGAAGCCGTTGCCGTTCGGGGTGACGGTCACGTCGTAGTCCATGCTGGTCGGCGTGTACTGCTGGGTGCTGAGTACGGTGTTCGCCTGATCCGGGATTTCTTCGGGCCAGGAGCCGTTACCGTCATCGCTGTACACGCTCTCGGAGCGGCCGGGCTCGTAGGTGAGCTTGTGCGAGATCCAGCGGGACGCCTCCGCGCTGTTCGCGTCGGAGGTGTCGGGGGTGAAGACAGCCTGCAGCTGGGAGCCTTCGCTACCGAGCATTTCAGACCAGGTGGCGGTACCGTTCACAACCGGCAGGTCGGTCAGGAAGTAGCCGTTGTTGTACAGGGTCAGGGTGCCCTTGAGGTTCTTGTTCGCGGCGGTGAAGGTGATGTCGCTGAGCTTGTCGTCAGCGTCCTTGTTCTTAGCCGGGTCGGCGTCCAGGCGGTGCGGTGCCACGGACAGCACGTACTTTGCGGCGTCCAGGTCACCGACGGGTGCCGCATTGTAGCGGTCAACCGTGGGTACGGCGGTCGGGGTGCCGTCACCGAGCACGGGCTGCATGCCGCCAACCTGCCAGACCAGCTTCGACGGCTTGGAGCTAATAATGCGGCCGTCGGTGGAGCGCGCCACGGTGCGGTAGGTGACCACGTAGCGGCCGGGGCGGGTGAAGGTCGTGGTGTTGTGGGTGTGGCTACCCTTGTCGAGCAGCCAGGAGTGCCAGCCGGTCGAGCTGCTGGAGAGCATGCGGTACACGTCGGCGGGGGCGTCGTCCGGGTTGTAGCGGAAGAGCTCCATACGGCCGGGGCCCTCAACGGAGAGAATGTCGGTAGCGAACACGCCGTCACGGAAACGCTCGGTGGGCACCTTCGTGGATGCGCCCAGGCCAGCCCAGATGGGGTCCTGGTTGCCGTAGGTCAGGTGCGGTGCCATGTAGAGGGTCTGGCCGGGTTCGCCGAGGAACGCCAGGGAGGGCGAGTCGCCCAGGGTCATGGTGTACTGCGACTTGCCGTCCCTGGTGCTGTAGCCCTTGCCGACCCAGTTGACGGTCTTGTCCAGTTCGTAGGTGTCTGCGCCGGTCTTGTAGGGGTTCGCCTCGTTCATGAGGACGAAGGTGCCGTTCTGCTCGTCCCAGTATGCCTTGGGGGCGTCAACGTGGCCCTTGGTGGTGACGATTTTGCCGTCGTCGGGGCCTGCTGCAGCGGGCAGGGAGGGGGCAGCGCCGGCAAGCGCGAGCAGCGCTGCGGCGGAGAGGAATGCGGCTGCGCGGCGGAGGGCGGGCTTGCCGCCGGGGATGAAGAGTGCGGGGGTGTGTGTGGTGACCCGTCGTTGGGTCTGCTTCTGAGAGCTCATGACAACCTTTCTCATTTTTCTATCCTCTAGGGTAGCTCTTTTGCAAATAATTGTCATTTAGAACCTAAGTGAGTATAGTGATTCTCAGAAACACGTGTGCGCCGAGGCGCACCCAAAAACGCACACTACGTACATCCACAAAGAGAAAAACACGGCAGAGCGCACCCCGAGCCCAAGAGGGAAACCGGCAACAGGCCGCCGGACCCAGCACCGGGCAAACCCCGAAAACATCGGGCAACGCGCCAGCCAACGAGCAGTCATCCAAGGAGCCACCATGCAAGGACGCACCAAACCCCTGAGCCTACTCAGCGCAACCACCCTCGGATGCACCCTCGCACTCGGGGCACCCCTCGCCCTCCCTCAGGTCGGCACCTTCACCGCCGCGCAGGCACAGGAAAACCAGGCGCAGGAAAACCAGACCGGCACCCAGGCAGGTACCGAGTCGCGCGGTTACGTCAGCTACGAAGGTGACTACGTCATCGCGGGCGTACACACCGAAATGCTCAACGCCTTCCTCGACGGCAACCAGTTCACCCTCGGCACCCTCGCAGACACCGGCCCCGGCCAGCAGGGACGATTCAACCCCGCCCGCACCGTCTTCCACCTGCCCGACGTCGAGGATGCACACACCAAGGTCGTAGCAGGCTACGACTACATTGCCCCCGAAGGCACCGACATCTTCTACATTCCCTCCACCCGCACCCGCGGCCTGCTCTACCCCGGCCTCGGTGCGGAAGGAATCCGCCCCGGCGCACTCAAGGACAACACCATCAAACTTGAACTCGTGCGCAGCAGCGTACCCGAAGGCGGCCGCGCCGAAGTCTTCACCGAATCCGGTCGCGACAACCCGCGCGTCTTCAGCACCAACGACCAGCTCGCACCGCACACCATCACCGCTGGCGGCCACGAGCACCTCAGCTGGGCATTCACCCGCGAAGGCATCTACCAGCTGACGTTCCGCGCCACCGCAACCCTTGCCGACGGCACCCCGGTCAGCTCCGAGGCAACCTACACCATCGCCGTGGGCACTAACGCTGAGGACGGCTTCAAGCTCCTGAACGCGCAGAACGCCGCAAAGGAAGCAACCAAGGAAGCCACGAGCGAGGCAACCACTACCCCCGAGGCGAGCGCCACCGCCACCGAGAGCGCCACCAGCAGCCCCAGCGCATCTACCTCCGCAAGTGCTGAGGCGAGTGCATCTGCTGAGGCGAGTGCATCCACCGGTATTCGCCGCGTGGATGGATCCGTGAACGGTCAGAATGCCGCGCAGGTGACCGACCCGAACGGCGCGAAGGTAGCGGCAAATGGTGAGCAGGCATCCCAGGGTGGATCCGGTGTAACCGCTATCAGCGGCACCGACAACACTAATAACGGCTCCGACAAGGGTGAAAACAAGGGCGGCAACTCCCGCAGCAGCGTAAAGGGCTCCAACGCCCAGAACATCAGCGCACCCAGCAACGGCGGCGGCATTACCGGTAACGGCGTGCTGTCCTCCGGTCTGCCCGGCAGCCTGAACCAGCAGTGCATCGCCACCGAGGTTCCCGCCGAAGATGCCAAGGACTCCAAGGACGCTCAGAAGGACAACAAGCAGAGCAACCAGGCAGCCCAGGCACCGACCAGCATCCCCACCCTCGCCGTGGTCAACACCGCCGAGCACAGCGGCCGTGAAGAAGTCACCCACGGCCACTTCGACGTGGGCCCGATCCTCAACGGCGGCAACCTCACCAGCAGCGTGAAGGACGACCGCACCAGCCCCGCCCGCCACGTCTCCCCCGGCGCCCTCGAGTTCGTGCTCAATGACGCCGCGAAGATCAACCTGCCCGCAGGCATGGAGAACATCGCCCCGGCGGGCACCCCCGTGCACATGATCGGTGCAACCCAGCAGCAGGGCGTGCCCTGGCTCGGCTGGAGCACCCAGGACCCCGAACTGCTCAAGCAGCTCGACGGCCCCGTCACCATGAGCCTCAACGGTTTTGAGGGCCCCGGAACCATGTCCACCTTCCTCTCCGGCAACTTCGGTTCCGCCGGTCAGAAGGTCTTCGATTCGCGTAGCGGCGGCTCCTTCCAGGTGCCCGCAAACACCCACCAGCACAGCAACTGGGTGTTCACCGCTGAGGGTCGCTACACCGTGACCATCGGCTGGACTGCGCGCCTGAAGAACGGCCAGCAGGTCAGCAGCGAATCGGTTCTGCACTTCACCGTCGGCAACCCCGATAACGCCCCGGCAAGCAACAACGCGCAGGGTGCGGCAGAAACCAAGCATGACGGCGGCAACGCTAACGGCACCAACAACGGCGGCGAGAAGAGCACCGCAAAGAACCCCGTCAACGGCACCGTCGACGAAGCCACCGGCATCGTCACCAAGCCCGACGGATCCAAGGTGCGCATCGTCGGTAAGACCGCCTCCGGTGAGGATTGCGCCCTGACCAGCCAGGAACTCGCGAACGCCCAGAAGGCAGCCGCGGCGGGTAAGCTGCCGAACACCGGTGTGGTCATCGACCCGTTCATGGTCAGCACCTCCATTCTGGCGCTGGCACTCGGTGCCATGATTCTGCGTTCGGCACGCCGAAAGGGCCGCAGCGGTGACACCGCATAGCGGGCATACCGGCAACCGCGCGCAAGCATATAGTCGGCGTACCGCCCTCACCCTCGCCTCCCGCATTGCGGTGGGTGCGGGGGTGGGGGCTGGTGCCTTCGCGCTGAGCGGATGCGCCAGCACCGTGAACGCTTCCTCCGACCGGATGCGCGTGGTCGCCACGACCCCAATTCTGGCGGACTTGGCGCAGCAAATTGCAGGAGAGCGCGCCAGCGTGCACTCCCTGGTGCCTGCCGGTGCTGACCCGCACTCGTATGAGCCGAGCCTGCGCGATATCCGCGATGTCGCCTACGCACGCTGCGCCCTGACAAACGGTCTGCTGCTGGAGCAGCGTAAGCTCAGCAAAATGGTTGAGGCGAACCTGCCCGCAGGCGTTGTGTCCGTGGCGGTTGCGGAGAAGATTGAGCAGTACGGCGGCAAGCTCGAAGCCATTGTTGAGGATGCCTCCCTGGACTCCATCTGGCTGGGTTTGCGCGTTGAAGAGGGCGGGCAGAACGAATCTGCCCCCGCCGACTCTTCGGATGCAGGCATGCGCTTTGAGGTGCAGAGCGTGCGGGCGCGCACCTCTACCGATTCGTCGAATGCGCAGTTGGCGGCGTTCATTACGCAGACCTTCGGCGCGGTGGAGATGCTGTGCGATTCGCATGCGCGCGGCGTGAACCTCACCCGTGAGGGGGACACCGCGATCCGCACCGGCGATATGGGTTCGCTGGAGCTTCCGTTGCAGGCGCATACGCACCTGTCGTGGGCGTTTAGTGATGCCGGCGAGTACGCCATTGAACTGAGTGCCACCGCAGTCAATGCGCCGGAGTCGGTGCGTTCCTCGCGCGGCACCCTGTACTGCGCGGTCGGTCGTGACCCGCAACAGCTGGTGGACCGCCTGGCGAAGGAACAGAACATTTCCGCTTCGGACATCAAGGTTCTTTCCGCAGGTCACGCCGATATTACGGCACGCACCGGCGACGGCAGGCTCGTGCTTCGCGCGGATTCCTCCCAGGGCGCCGTAGAGTACGAACTGAACCGCACCGTGGTCGCGGTCCCCTCCCGCACCCTGCAGGAGGTGCCCGCCGGCGGTAGCTACCGTTTCCTGCGTTCGGGTGCTTCGGAGCATCGCGGTCAGGTGTACCTGCTGGCGCAGGCCGTTCTGGGCAAGCACGTGCACGGCGAAATCGACCCGCACATTTGGCATTCGGTGCCGAACGCGAAGGCGAGCGTGCAGGTCATCCGTGACGCGCTCATCTCCGCCGATCCGGCGGGTGCGAGCGAGTACGCAACCCGCACCGAGCAGGTCATGAAGGAGCTTGACGCCCTGGACGCTCAGCTGCGTCAGGTGTACGGGGGCCTGCCGGAGTCGGCACGCAACCTGGTCACCACGCACGACGGCTACCGCTACCTGGCGAGCACCTACGGGTTGCACATTGCCGGTTTTGTGAGCGCCAGCGCCAGCGGCGAGCCGAGCATTCAGCAGCGTCAGCGCCTGCGTCGCACGGTCGAGGATTTGAAGGTTCCAGCGATTTATCTGGACAAGTCCACGGCGATGCGTTCGCCAGTTCTGACGGAGCTGGCCCGGGAGGCTCAGGTGCGTACCGGGGTGCTCTATTCGGATACCCTGGATGCGCAGGCTCCTCACTACGCGCAGATGATGCTGGCGAATGCTCACACGATTGCACTGTGCTCGGGGGCTAGTTCTGGCGGCGATTCTTCGGGTGCTAGCTGCTCGGAGGCAAGCACCTCGTAACCCGGTTTTAAGCTCCCCACAAGCTCATATAGCCGTATTGGTATATAGATAATCTTTCACGCACCACCTAGGTCATGATTCAAGGAAGTCCTCATGATGAACTCAACCACCCCCTCCCGCTCCTCGCGTAGCCGCGCCCTGCCCGCCCTGGCTCTGGGTGCCAGCCTCATGCTCGCACCCCTGGGTGTGGCACACGCGGAGACCACCCCGGCAACCGCTGAGGCAACCGCTGAGAGCGCCTCGGCTCAGCCGAGCGACAGCAACCTCAGCCGCGGCGAGCGCGCCCTCACCCAGACCCTGTCGGCTGAGCAGCCGGTCGCATCCGGCCGCACCGAAATTTCTGCCGGTCACGTGGATATGGGTCCTCGTTTCAACAACGGCAAGTTTGAGCTCATGCTCCACGACGACCACGGTGAAACCCCCGTCTGGCGCAGCCTGGACGAGGTCATCTACCGCGGTAGCGACCAGGCAATCCTTGAGGTGCCGAACGACCCGCGCTACTCCTTCGTGGGTGCGCCCGCCGGCTCTAAGGTGTACGTCATTCCGCAGACCGAAACTAAGGGCGTAATCTGGCCGGGTTGGAACACTCAGGATCCGCAGCTGGTGTCCAAGCTGAACCGCGGCGTGAACCTGACCCTGGAGCAGGTGAGCGGCCCCGGCACGTTCAGCCTGTACCTGGAGAACGGCAACTTCTCGGCACCGCAGGTGCTGTGGTCCTCGACCAAGAGTGAGCCGCAGAAGCTGTGGGTTGAGAAGAACACTCACACCCACGCAAACTGGGTGTTCACCGCCCCCGGCGAGTACCTGCTGAAGGTTACCGCGAGCGCTGAGCTGTCTGACGGTTCGACCGTGTCTGATACCCGCTACCTGAAGTTTGCGGTGGGTGATTCTGCGAGCGCTGATGCCCTGTACGCGATGGAGGCGCAGGCTCGCGGTTCCTCGGGTTCGGATTCTTCCGCTTCTCAGGCATCCGGTACTCAGGCATCCGGTACTCAGGCATCCGGTTCTTCTTCTGCCGCCGCAGCGAGCGATCAGAGCGGTTTCCGTGCTGAGTTCACGATTTCCTGGAGTCCTATTGTCGCTGGCATCGTGGTCGTGGTGGGCGTGGGCGCATTCATCGCCTCCCGACGTCGCCGCTCCTCCGCGCAGCGTGAGGCTCTGGATGAAGTGCGCGGTGACCGTTCGTGAGCGCATCGGTAACAGCGGGTACTGAGCCCGTCCTAGAGATTTCAAACCTGTACGCCGGCTACGCGCGCCGTTCCATCCTCAAGGATCTGTCCCTGACCCTGGAGCGCGGCGAGTTTGCGGGTCTAATTGGCGCTAATGGTGCCGGTAAGACCACGCTGCTGCGCACCATTTTGGGTCTGATTCGCCCGGCGTCCGGTCAGGTTCGCGTGCTGGGTGAGTCGCCGCGTGTGGCGCGTGCGCATATTGGTTATGTGCCGCAGAAGCACCAGTTCCAGTGGGATTTTCCGCTGACCGTTAAGGACACAGTGATGACCGGTCGCGTGCGTGAGATTGGGTTCTTCCGCCGCCCGGCGAAGAAGGATTGGGTTCAGGTTTTTTCGGCGATGGAACGCACCGATGTTCTGCACCTGCAGGATGCTTCCATTGCGGAGCTTTCCGGTGGTCAGCGTCAGAGGGTTCTTTTGGCGCGCGCTTTGGCGGCGAACCCCTCCCTGCTGCTGCTGGATGAGCCGTTTACGGGCGTGGACGCGCCGACTCAGACCACTCTGACTCGCCTGTACCGTGAGTTGGCGGACGAGGGCATCACGATTCTAATGTCCACGCACGACATGCTGGCGGCACGCGAGTCCTGCTCGCGTCTGTGCGGTGTGCGCGGCAATATTCACCTGGATGGTCCGGCGGACTCCTTTAGCCTGGAGCAGCTGCATACGTGGTTGCACGGTCACGATATTGAGGAGGCGCAGGGCCACGCCCGCACGGGCTTCACCTGTGCCGGTGGTGCGTTGGATGAGTACGGCCACGAGCTACCCGATTCCTGCACTTCTGATCTTTCTCTCTCCCCCGCCCATACTGCTTCTACCGGGGGTGCCCGTTGATTACTCCTATCGATTTTCTTGCCGACCTGTTCAACCCGTCTCTGGCGTTCCTTCCGCGTGCCCTGGCGGCGGTGCTGCTCGCGTCGGTGGTTACCGGTGTGGTGGGCTGCCACGTGCTGATGCGCGGCATGGTCTTCATTGGCGATGCGGTGGCGCACTCGGTGTTCCCTGGCCTTGCGGTGGCGTTCGTGCTGGGCGGCAACCTGGTCATGGGCGGCCTGACCGCGGGCGTGGTGACGGCTATTCTGGTGGCTATTTTTAGTCAGAATCAGCGGCTGCGCGAGGATTCTGTGATCGGTATTTTCTTCGCGGCGTCTTTTGCGTTGGGTATTGTGATTATTTCTTTGGCGCCGGGCTATTCGGGGTCGGTGCAGGACTTCTTGTTCGGCTCGATTGTGGGTGTTTCGAATGAGGACATTACCCAGGCGGCGATTATGGGTGCCGTTATTCTGCTGGTGCTGTGGCTGTTCCACCGCCAGATTGTGACGGTCAGCCTGGACCGTGAGAGTGCCCGCGCGATGGGCCTGCCGGTGCTCGCCTTGGATATTGTGCTGTACGTTCTGGTGACCATTTCTGTGGTGCTGGGTCTGCAGACGCTCGGTAATGTGCTGGTGTTGGCGCTTCTGGTGATTCCGGCGTCGGCAGCCCGCCTGGCGTGCCGCCGACTGGGGTCGATGATGGTGTTCTCGCCGGTGTTTGGCGGTATCTGTTCGATTGTTGGCCTGTACCTGTCGTGGGCGTTTAACCTGCCGACCGGTGGCACGATTGTGCTGTCGATGGTGGCGGCTTTTGTGCTGGTGTGGGCAGTGACGGCGGTTCGTTCGCGAGCGCGTGCCCAGCTGAAGAATTAAACCCAGCTCAACCTCGACTCAACCCAACTTTTCTCGACTAAACGCACGAGGCGTATCCCCGTTTGGGGGGTGCGCCTCATGCGTTTTTTACAGGTTTTAAATACCCAAAGTGAATCATGTTCATGTTTAAAGAACCAAAAGATACACTCCGCGTAATAAAAGCGCATAATTCAACACGTCGGGTTTAATGAAAATACAACCTATCAAATATTTCTTATGGGTTGATACATGTAGTGATAAAACAGTCACTGCACCCTCATTAGAGCTTCAAAGAAGGAGTTATCATGAAGGCATATGTATACCACGGCCCCGACCAGAAGGGCGCCTGGGAGGAAGTCCCGAACCCCACCATTCTTGAGCCCACGGACGTTATCGCCCGTGTCGACACCACCACCATTTGCGGTACTGACCTGCACATCCTGAAGGGTGACTGCCCCGAGGTGGACCACGGACGCATCCTCGGCCATGAGGCTGTCGGCACCATCACCGAGGTTGGCTCCGCGGTGACTGATCTGAAGGTCGGCGACCGCATTATCATTCCCGCCGTGACCAGCTGCGGTAAGTGCTCCTACTGTAAGGCGAACCAGCCTTCGCACTGCCAGACCGTTGGTGGTGTCGGCTGGATTTTCGGTTACATGATTGACGGCACCCAGGCTGAGTACGTGCGCGTTCCCTACGCAGAGACTTCGGTTCACCTGGTTCCAGAGGGCCTGTCCGATGAGGACGTCCTCTTCCTCACCGACGCACTGCCCACCGGCTTCGAGATCGGTATTCTGAACGGTCACACCAAGCCCGGCGACACCGTCGCTGTCGTGGGTGCAGGCCCCGTGGGTCTGGGCGCAATCATGACCGCTAACCTCTGCGGTGCCGGCCGCGTCATCACCGTCGACTTCGACGACAACCGCATGAACAAGGCACTGGAGCTGGGTGCAACCGACAAGGTCAACGCGGGCGACCCGGACTTCATCGAGAAGATTAAGGCTCTCTCCCCCGACGGCCTGGGCGTGGACGTGGCAATTGAGGCTGTGGGCGTTCCGCAGACCTTCGAGACCTGCACCAAGATTGTTCGCCCCTACGGCAACATCGCGAACGCCGGCGTGCATGGCAAGCCCGTTGAGCTGCCGCTGAACACCATGTGGATTTCTAACGTGAGCATCAACATGGGCCTGGTCAACTGCAACACCGTCGGTAACCTGCTGAACATGGTCCGCTCGGGTCGTCTGAACGCTAAGGCAATGGCAACCCACCGCTTCACCTTCGACCAGTTCGAGGAAGCCTACGACCTGTTCTCCCACGCTGCTGAGCACAACGTGGTGAAGGTTGTTATCTCCCGTAACCCCGAGGTTGCGGCATAGACTGCGGTAGGCTCATATACCGCTCATACTGAAACCCCGAACGTTTGTGAGGGATTTCGGTGGGATGTATTCATGACACTGCGAACATCCCTAGGATTCGCCTCCGGGTGGGAGTGGGTAGGTCCCACCCGGAGCGCGAATCGTCCTCCCCTACCCCGAGATGTAGTTATTTTCTGATGATGTAAGAAATCTGAAGATGTAGAGATGCGCCAGCTCGGGGTTTTCTGTTCCCTCAGCCCCCTCTCCGGTGGGCTCTGGGGCGGTTCCTCAAGCGTGATGCACCCTCTGCCGGGCGCTCTGCCAACCTGCTTCGGCGGGTTCTTCTGCCAGGCAACCTCTACCGGTGGAGGGGCGCATCATTTGGCTCTTCTTGGTCGGGTGGTACCTCCGATTCTGCTCGCCCTTGAAGGGAAAGGAAAAGGGTCGCACGCTTACGGTTCAATGGCGAACTCGTAGGCTGCGACCCTTTTCTCATGCCCGGTTTTCGGTGCCTCGGGCGGGCTATTTAGTTTTTAGGCTTCTCAGTACTGGGTTTTTCTCCGGCGGCATTCTTTTCACCGGTGTTCTCATGACCGGCAGCATCGTGCAGGATGCGGGTGAACGCCTCCGTGGGGTCGTCTGCCCCAGCTGCGGCAGAAGAGTCGGTGGCGCCTCCGATGACGGGTTCGGTGGGCGCATCCTCAACGGGTACTTCAGCCAGATTCTCGGCAGGTACCTCGGCAGGAGCCTCGACGGACACCTCCGCGACGATGGGCTCATCCGAGGCGGACTCCGCAGAGGCGGGCGCCTCCGGAGCCTTCTGCGCATCCTCCTGCTTATCCTGAGCCAGAGTCTCTACAGGCTGCTCAGAAACACCCTGCTCAGTAGCTACCGGCTCACCGTGCGCGGATTCCTTCTTCGCATCCTTGTGCGCGTCCTTATGTTCGAGCCTGTAGATGATGCGCGGTTCCAGGCGCTCAAAACCAATCTTGGAGCGCACCCAGTTCACGAAGCGGTCGATACGGTCCTCACCCTCGGTGGTTTCCGCAACCCGGTAGTTGCGCGGCAGCATCACGCTGTCGCTGAGCACGCGCGGGTACTCATCAATCTCCTGAATACCCGCCATGTACATGTTCTCGCGGAACTGGTGAGCGAACTCCTGCTGACCGAGGAACAGCTGGTCGGCGTAGGTTTTAGCCGCCAGGCGCTCGCTGTAGGCGTCCTTGGAGTCGCGAGCGCCCTTCTTGGAGCCGTAAATATCCCAGAAGTAAAAGTACACATTGTTCGCGATAATGGCGGAGATAATGCGGTTCTGCAGGTACACGAGGGCACCGACGGCGACCGCACCAACAATCAGGAGCACCACGGCGAGCGGGGAGAGTGCAAAGTCAGACAGATTGCCGCGGTGGTTCGTGAACAGGCCAATCAGGTAGGCGATGGTGACCACGATGATGGGCACGCCGATGAAAATCACGGCCAGCGGAACCCAAATGTACAGCAGGGCACGTAGAATCAGGCGGTAGTAGCTAATCGAGTCGCCAATGGGGATGGGCGTAGGCTTCACGGAAGAGTGCGCACGCTTCATGAGCAGGCTGAAGATACGGTTGCTGTCGATGCCAACTTTACGCAGCTTCGATTCGAGGGACGCACGCTTGAGGAAGACCCGGTAGTTTTCGAGGACGACGCGCTGGTCGGAGGTGAGCTTTTCGGGGTCGGGTAGGGCGTTGAGGTCCAAGCCGGCTTCGGTGAGGAGCTTGCTCCACAGTTCCAGTCGCGCCAGTTCGGAGGGTTTTGCCGCCGCCTGCGCCTGGTAGTTCTTGTAGGAGATGAAGATGGTGCTGGCACCAATCAGCAGTGTAATGAAGGGTGCAATCCAGTCTTTGAGTCCCATGGTGGCGTTCCTCCTTGAGTGTGTGGAGCCGTTGGTTCCTCTGTCTTTTTCGGGCGACTTTTTCGGGCGTGAGCCTACTGTTTTTACCGTACCACCGGCACCTGTGCTGAACCTTTAAATGCGCAGGTGGGTGCGTAAAAATAGCCCCGCCTCCCGGCGCTCAAGAGCAACGGGAGACGGAGCTTATCTATGAGGTTTAGTGCGCTGTATTAGTGTTCTGCGGGCTTCATTTCGCGCGGTGCCTTACGAATCATGAGGTAGCTGATGACAGCCATAACACCCATGAGCACGGCACTGAATGCGGAGCTCAGCACCACGCCCGAGTCGAAGGCAGCGAATGCGGAGGAGAGCAGCTGGTTCGCCTGCTCGCCACCTACATGGCTGGCGACAGACACGGCACCGCCGAGGGTTTCGTGGGCGTGGTCGGCGAGAGTCTCATCCAGGCCGTCGGGTACAACCACATTTGCGCGGTAGACGGCGGTGAGCATGCCACCAATGATGACGGTGCCGAGCACCGTACCTGTCTCGTAGGAGGTCTCCGAGATCGCGGATGCCGCACCAGCCTTACGCGGCGGCACGCTGGAGAGCATCAGGTCGTTCGAAATGGTCTGCGCAATACCGATGCCGGTACCGAGCACAATGAAGATCAGGATAATCACCAAGTCGTTGTGCGCACCCAGGAAGGCGAGCACCGCGAACGCGGCAGCGTGGAGCGCCAGACCGAAAGACACCACCTGCGCCGGGTGGAAGTGCACCGCCACGCGCGCAATCACCAGACCGGCGATAATGATCGCCAGGGTACCGGGAATCAGCAGCATACCGGCGTACATGGGCGGCAGACCGGAGACCAACTGCAGGTGCTGGGAGGCGAAGTAGATGAAGCCAACGTCCACCATCATGGAGATGAGGTTTGCGGTAATCGCGCCGGTGAACACGGTGTTGCGGAAGAGGCGCACATCCAGCATGGGCTGAATATCGTTCTTCTCGCGGTTGAGCTGACGCAGCACGAACAGGACAATGAAGCACAGGCCGGCAAGGATGGTGCTGATAGCCACCGCATCGAACCCGGTTTCGGAGGTGTGAGTCAGACCGAAGGTAATGCCGGTCATGCCGGTCATAATCAGCAGGATGCTCAGCGGATCCACCGGGCTGGGGTTCGGGTCCTTCGACTCGGGAACCATAATCGGGGCGAGAATCAGCAGAGGAATCAGAATCGGCACAGCGAGCAGGAACACCGAACCCCAGTCGAAGTGCTCCAGCAGGAAACCACCCACAATCGGGCCCAGCGCCGCACCCGCCGAGAAGCCCGAAGCCCACACGGCAATAGCGATGCGGCGCTCGGTCGCATCCACAAAGATATTGCGAATAATCGACAGGGTTGCCGGCATGAGCATGGCGCCAAAAATGCCAAGCAGGGCGCGGGCAACCACGAGCATCAGCGCGGAGGGCGCGAATGCCGCGAGCGCAGAGATTGCCGCGAAGCCGGTCGAGCCGATGAGCAGCAGCTTGCGGCGACCGATGCGGTCACCGATAGCGCCCATGGGCACGAGCAGGGCGGAGAGCACCAGGGAGTAGGAGTCAACGATCCACAGCTGCTCCGCGGAGGAGGGGCTCAGCGCCTTAGCGATTGCGGGCACCGCGAAGGCAAGCACTGTGTTGTCGATGGAGACCAGGAGCACCGGGAGCATGAGCACACCGAGTGCCGCCCAGCGCTTGGTCTTCTGGTCGGGGGCGTGAATGGGCAGAGCCGTGGTGTGCGGATTGTGATTCGTCATGGGTTGTTTTCGTGCGTCTATAAGGTGTCGGCTGATGCGGCGGACGCGGCGGCATCAGCTCGGCCTGTCTTTTGGGCTAGGTCTTTTAGTGAGGTTTTAGGGGTCCGGTCGGGTCCACAAACGAAGATTAACTATACCAACTGGACGGTATAGTTTCAAGCGGTTAGACTGGTACCCATGACCACCCCCAACCACCGCAAACAGCGCGCCAACAACTCCCGCGAACACATCCTCAACACCTACGTCGACCTGCTGATTCGCTCGGGAGAACGCGCCGCAACCCTCGACGCCGTCGCCACCGCCGCCAAGGTTTCCAAGGGCGGGCTACTCTACCATTTCTCCTCCAAGAAGGCACTCCTTGAGGCGCTCGCAGAACGCACCCTCACCCTGGCTGAAGAGGACTTCGCGGCGATGAAGCAGGCACCCGAGGGGGCAAGCGCCTACTACATCAATTCCTCCACGCCGGATAACACCCCGTTCGACCGTGCCCTCATTGCCCTCAGCCGCCTGGCGCAGAACAATAATGAGCTCGCCCAGCAGACCATGAGTCGCGTACAGGATGGCTGGCATGCGCTCGTCCTCGCCGAGCTGGGCGATGAGCAGATTGCCCGCACCGTGCTGCTTCTGGGTGACGGCATGTACTACAACGCGGCGTTCGGAGGCGACTCCGCCAGCCCGCAGAGGGCTGCAGCCATCGCGGCAGACCGTGCGGCACTCGAACGCGCCCTGCAGGTTCTCAAGGCGGCGGCTCGTTAAACCACAAAAGCCACCCGATACAGCGCTTAAAGCCACAAGCTAAAACCGCTGCCTCAAACCCTATTCTTCAGCGCCGGCGAGCACCCGGGGCTTAAACTGGAAGGGTACGTATCTACTCTTCAACCTAAGGAGTTCCGATGATTTTCATTGCTGTAAAGTTCCCCGTCAAGCCCGAATACGCTGACCAGTGGATTGAGAAGACCCGCGCTTTCACCGAGGCAACCCGCGCCGAGGAAGGCAACAAGTTCTTCGAGTGGTCCCGCAGCGTTGAGGACCCGAATGAGTTCGTTCTGCTCGAGGCTTTCAACGACGACGCAGCTGGCCCGCACGTGAACTCTGACCACTTCCAGCAGGCTATGAAGGACATGCGTCCGCTGCTGACTGCAACCCCGAAGATTGTTTCTCGCCTGGTTGACGGCGACGGCTGGGACGCTATGGGCGAGCTACAGATCGACTAGTCTGCACCCCCGACATGCACCCTAGAATTGCATAGTTAGACTCTGGGCGCCCCTTCTGCCTGTTCTATTGGACAGGCAGGAGGGGCGCTTTGGTGTGTCCGGTACCTGAACTTTTCCCCTTGACACGACGCGGATGGTACCGGTTTTCGACTCAGCGGGTGCCTTGCGTGCATTTTTACCCTATTAACCCCTTAAAATGGGTAGAGTATGCACACCTATCGATACCCATTCGCACAGGAGGTCTGAATGAGCATCGCATCCCAGCCTCTTCCCGGCGCAGTCGCCGTTGAAGAGCACAACGACGTGGACCACACCTCTGTATCCCTCGCCGTCTCGACCGTTATTCTGGCACTGCGCCCCAAGGAAAACGAAACCCACCCTCCCCTGTGGCTGCCGCTGGTTCGCCGCCTCCGCGAGCCTTATAAGGGCCAGTGGGCGCTTCCTGGCGGTCCGCTCAACCCGAATCTTTCCCTCGAAGAGGCAGCCGCTTCGACCCTGAAGCGCGCAACTAACCTGCAGCCCGGCTACCTGGAGCAGCTCTACGCATTCGGTGACGTTCTGCGCACCCCCGAGGCGCGCGCCGCCCGCGTTGTGGGCGAGCCCGACCCGGCACCCGGCACTGATCACGAGCGCGTGGTTTCTGTGGTGTACTGGGCATCGATTCCCGCCACCGAGGTTGCGAACACTCGCGTGCACGAGAACATCCGCTGGTTCCCGGTGGATGAACTGCCCGAGCTGGCATTCGACCACAACGAAATCATTGAGTACGCGCTCTACCGTCTGCAGAACAAGGTCGAGTACTCGCGTATTGCGCACTCTTTCTTGGGTGAGGAGTTCACCCTGGCGCAGCTGCGTGAGGTGTACGAGGCGATTCTGGGTCGCACCCTGGATCCGGCGAACTTCCGCCGCCAGATTGCGGCGTCGAAGTCGATTATTGACACCGGCCGCCGCGTGGAGGGCACCCGTCACCGCCCGCCGCGCCTGTACCGTTACAACGACGCTCAGGCGTACGCGGATGCGGGCCCGCTGGGCATGTACCGCGAGCGCCACGAGGCGTAATAGCCTTTCGCGCGTTGTACGCGCGCAGATTTAATGCCTAAAAGGAGGGGCGGCACCGTGCGGTGTCGCCCCTCTTTTTGCGTTCTCTAGGGGGTATCGGCACTTGTCAGGCGGTTTTTCGGGAGGGTGTTTGACTCAGCACCCACACAGTTTCTATACTTGAGCCATCAGCTCTCTATCCGCGCTACCCCACCGTGGGGGGGGTAGCCTAAGGGACTGAACATATCGATTGACCGAAGCCGTCCAAGGCACGACCGGGGTGCCCTTCGGAATCTAGGAGGCATCAAAGAAATGACCCACCGAGCATAAGCCCGGACTCAGAAGAATTTTTCGCGCGCTCACGTAGCAGCTCTACGGACACGTTTCCTACGTGCTCCAATCAGTGCGCACGCACCCGGGCACAGGTACATCCACCGTTACGCTCGGGTTTTTTCATGCCTTCACGCCTTCATGTGCGCTGGCAGGAATCCGAGCACCTACTCGAAGGAACTCGGCCCATGTCACGTCACATTACACTCGACCATATTTCGTACGCACATCCGGGTGAGCCTCCGCTTTTCACCGACCTTTCCGCGGTATTTTCTGCGCCACTCACCGGGCTTATCGGCGATAACGGCGCCGGAAAAACTACCCTCTTCAGACTTATTCTTGGCGACATAAACCCTAGTCAAGGGATAATCAGCACCCCACCGCGCATAGCGTACCTACCGCAAGATTTAGGGTTGAGTGGGCATCAGCATCTTGCTGATATTTTTGGAATTACAAAAATACTGCAGGCGCTTGATGCACTGGAATCGGGCGACTATTCCCCCTGCCTTTACGACACCATAGGCGACGCCTGGGATATTGAAGACCGTACCCTCGCAGCCCTTGCCGAACATGGTTTTGGTCCTGCCCTCACTACGACCGATACACAGGCCCGTCGCAACCTTCTGATGCGTCCCCTTAGCACCTTTTCAGGTGGTCAGACGGTCACAGCCGCACTCACCGCGCTTCTGTATTCAGACCCAGAGTTCATTCTGCTCGACGAACCGACGAACAACCTGGACTCCGCAGCGAAAGCCCAGCTCTTCACGACACTGGAGGCGCTACCCTGCCCGGCGCTGATTATTAGCCACGACCGTGACCTGCTGGAGCGCGTGAACGTAATTGCCGAGCTTCATGCTGACCGTCAGGGGCTAGCTCATCTGCGCCTCTTCGAGGGTAACTACAGCACATACCGGCAGGCACTGGAGACCGAACAGCAGGCAGCTCAGCGTCGCGTGACCGAGGCGAAAAATGAGGCGCGTAAGGCTGTGCGTGAGCGTGCCGAGAACCAGATTAAGCTCGATCGCAACGCCCGCCGAGGTCGCGAATTTGAGCGGTCAAAGCGGAAACCTGGCATGGCTATGGGCCTGGATAAAAACAGTTCAGAGCGCTCTGCCGGGAAACTTCACACAGCCCACGAAAGCATGGTGGCGGATGCGCGTGCGGCAGTTGGAGAAGCCCAAAAGAACCTGCGCGTGCAGGAGCGTATCTATCTGGAACTTGCTCAGGACGCGCTCCCATTGGGGCGGAAGGTACTGGAATTACATCGGGTGAAGAACGACTCTTGCGCATCTACACCGCAGAGCACCGACCTTAAGAATGCGTACACCCAAAACACCGTTTCACGTGAAACACAACCATATAAAGTTGATTATCTGCTTCAAATCCAAGATTTTCCCGAGGTTCTTATCCTGACCGGACCCGAACACCTGCACATCACGGGAGCAAACGGCAGTGGCAAGACTGTGCTTCTCAATGCGATAGCGCACGCGAATGACCCTGATTACCGTTCCCCAGTGCCGCCTGCATACCAAGTGCTCTACCGCCTGGACAAGACCGCATACCTGCCGCAGCGCATCATCCTCGACCCGGAGCTCACCCTCCTTGAAACCGTACAGAGGGCGAATCCCGGTGCGAGCGAACAGCATCTGCGTGACCAGCTGGCGCGCCTGCTCTTCCGTCGCGAAAGCGTACATCAGTGCATTGGGGATTTATCCGGAGGTGAGCGCTTCCGTGCCGCGGTGGCGCAGGTGCTTCTGGCCAACCCGGTGCCGCAGCTACTCATATTGGATGAGCCGACGAATAACCTCGACATTTCTTCGGTGGATTGGCTGGTGCAGGCACTCGAAGCTTATACCGGCGCGCTCATCGTGGTGAGCCATGATGAGGACTTCTGCCGCCGCATCCGCATTGACCGCACACTCAACCTTTCAACAAAAACTCTCGGGAAGGAACCATTCGGGGAATCAGCATGCTGAATCTTCTCCTACATGGGAGGGTGTTTGACTCAGCGCCCAGTCAGTTCCTATGCTGGAGTTCTCAGCTCTCTATCCGTGTTACCCCGCCGCAGGGGTAGCTGGCGAAGCTGAACGTATCGTTTGACCGAAGCCACCCAAGGCGCGACCGGGGTACCCTTCGGAATCTAGGAGGCATCAAAGAAATGACCCACCGAGCATAAGCCCGGACTCAGAAGAATTTTTCGCGCGCTCACGTAGCTTTTTGTGCAGGCATATTCTCTGCACACTTCCATTTTTCTGCGTGTCTCCGTCAGCGCGCACGCACCCGGGCACAGGTACATCCACCGTTACGCTCGGGTTTTTTCGCACCCTTTTTGGGGCGATCCTCTTACCGCCACGCGCTCAGCATAGGCACCCCCAAACCGCCGGCACACTACTGCAACGCACCACCGTCGGAGTTTGAGAGCACCCGAGCATCCATACCTCAAGGAGCTCGTATGACACACGTACTTCAGCCGCAGGCAACCTTTCCCCGTTCCGCTTCTTCCCGCGATGCCCGCTCGCACGCCACTTCCCACGCGGCGGCGCATGTTAGTATCGCCCATCTACACTTTGCGCACCCGAGCGAACCCACACTCTTCAGCGACCTGTCGGCGGTATTTTCGGCACCTCTGACCGGGCTCATCGGCGATAATGGTTGCGGAAAATCCACCCTTATGAGGTTGATTTTGGGTGATTTGCTGCCGGATTCCGGTTCCTTGGCGGCACCGGCACGCATGGCGTATCTACCTCAAGATTTGGGTCTGGACCGAGAGCAGACCCTCGCCGAGCTCTGCGGAATCTCTGAGATTCTGCGGGCACTGCAGGCGGTGGAATCCGGCGAGTATTCCCCCGAACTCTACGAGACCATCGGGGATAACTGGGACATTGAGGAGCGCACCCTCGCGGCTCTTGCAACCTACGGTTTCACCCCGGCGACCGTGGTTGATCGTGACAACCCGGAATCGGTTCGGGCGCTCTTTGCCCGCAACATGAGCAGCTTCTCCGGTGGCGAGGCGGTCATTGCCGCACTTGCCTCGCTAATGATTTCTGATCCCGAGTTCATTCTGCTCGACGAGCCGACCAACAACCTGGACTCCGCGGCGAAGGCGCAGCTCTTCGAAACCCTGGAGGCATTCCCCTGCCCGGCGCTCATCATCAGCCATGACCGCGACCTACTGGAGCGTGTAAACGTGATTGCGGAGCTTCACGCCGACCGCCAGGGGCTGGCTCATCTGCGCCTCTTTGAGGGTAACTACAGCACCTACCGGCAGGCGCTGGAGACCGAACAGCAGGCAGCTCAGCGCCGCGTGAGCGAGGCGAAGAACCGGGTGCGTTCGGCGCATCGTGAGTGGGTGCAGGCACAGGAGATTATCTCGAAGAACATGGCGCAGGTCTGGAAGGACGACCAGCCGGACACGATTCTTGATCTAGCGAAAGATGCCTCCCGGCAGGCGGCGGCGAAGCTTCGCGGCCTGCGCGTCGGCAAGCAGGAGCAGGCTCGGGAGGCATACCAGAAGGCTCAGGATGAGGTGCGCGTGCAGGAGAAAATTTACGCCGAGCTGAGCCAGCAACCCCTACCCGCGGGACGCAAGGTGCTGGAGCTACGCAGGGTTGATACCCGGCAGGTTTCATGTGAAACATTTACCGCTCAGCAACCTACCAAGGTTGATTCTCTGCATTTTTCACCCGCCGAGGCTGATAGCGAGAGCAATCAGGGAACCCCGGCGGAACGCCCAGAACACCTGATTCTCAGCGGTCCCGAGCATCTGCGCATCACCGGTGCAAACGGTAGCGGCAAGACCACCCTCTTGAACGCTATCGCCCACACCGGCGAGGCTGACTACCGCTCCCCCGTGCAGCCCACCTACCGGGTCGACTATTGCCTCGACGGGGCGTACATTCCTCAGCGCATCACCCTCGACCCGCAGCTCACCCTCCTGCAGAGTGTGCAGCGGGCAAACCCCGGAGTGAGCGAGCAGCATCTGCGTGACCAGTTGGCGCGCCTGCTTTTCCGCCGAGAGAGCGTGCACCATAAGACCGGCGAGCTCTCCGGTGGTGAGCGTTTCCGTGCCGCGGTGGCACAGGTGCTTCTGGCAGATCCGGTACCACAGCTACTCATGCTGGATGAGCCGACGAATAACCTCGACATTTCTTCGGTGGATTGGCTGGTGCAGGCGCTCGAAGCCTATACCGGTGCGCTCATCGTGGTGAGCCATGATGAGGATTTCTGCCGCCGCATCCGCATTGACCGCACGATGGCGCTCTAACTAGGGTTCCGTCTAAGGTTCCGAACCCAACCCCGCGGGTGCTACCCGGGGCTTAACGAACGGGTGCCCGGCACCTCCGAATATGGAGGCGCCGGGCACCCACCATAGCAACAGCCGGAACACATCCGCCCAACATCGCAGGCCGCTTCTTATTTATGTAACAAATCATCCTCGATAGTTACATATTTGTCACCAAAATCCATCTTATTTGTAACTAATGTCCCGCATGAGGCCTAAAATGTCACTCCAGGAATTACAATATGTACATGTATACGCCTGAAGAACTAACACGAACACTCAACGAGCTACGGCTTCTAGGTAGAGACAGCCTGACCGTAGAGGTTAAATCAGCCCACATGGGTTACCCCTCCTCCGTGGCGGAAACTATCTGCAGCTTTGCTAACCTTCCCGACGGAGGCACAATCATATGCGGTGTCGACGAATCTCAGGAGTTTGCACCTGTAGGCGTTTATGATGTTGAAGATCTGCGGGCAAAAATCATTGATGCCGCGCAAAATCTTAAGCCAAAAATCGTAGTGGAAACCGACGATATAACTCTAGATGGCCATCAGCTGCTCATCGTAACCGTTCCGGGCCTGCCGGTACAGGAACGTCCCTGTTTCAAAGGTAATATAGCCTACCAACGGCTCGGGGATGGTGACTACCCAATGGATGGCTACGCGCTCAGTCTAATGTACGCGCAGCGCCACAAACCGCACAATGACTTACAAAGCATCGCTCACACGTCCATTGATGATTTGGACAAGTCCTACACGCAGGACTTCCTGCGCCAGGTACGTCTCTCCTCAGCCCGTTTGCGTCAGAGCTCTGACCAAGAAATTTTGTATAAACGCAATGTACTAGCTGCAGATAATCATTTAACCTTGGCTGGGATGTGCGCTCTGGGTGACTACCCTCAGCAGTTTTATTCTGGGGCGAGCGTTATTGGCATAGTGTCTACAAGCGGCAACACCCGCAATGATGACCGTTTTCGAAGCGAAGGCCCTATTCCCGCCATGCTTGAAGATACCCTTGCATGGCTTATACGCAACATTAAGAACCGCACCGTCACAGCTCCCAATGGTGCGGGGCTCATCGATCAGCCAGAAATCCCCTTGGTAGCTCTCCGTGAGTTCGTAGCCAACGCACTCGTCCACCGGAGCTATGAACGGGATGCATCCGGAAAATTTATACAGATTTTTATCAAACGCGGCCGTATTGAAATCATCAGCCCCGGCGGTTTTTGGGGTATCCTGCCGAGTCAGGTAGGCCTCGTGCATCGCCCCGCGGCTGTAAACGAGGCGCTCTATGCTATCTGCCAGAGTATTCGTCTCAGCGACGGTCACCGACTAATCGAGGGCGAAGGGGGCGGTATCCTAGCTGCGCAACAGGCCCTGGTTGATGCTGGGTTGCGTAAGGCGCATATTATCGACGAGGGTATCCAGGTACGCGTCATTATCTACCGTCCTGCCGATAACACGCAACCTACGAGCACAATGGGGGTATCCTCTACTCCTCAGCTTGCTGAGATACCGGAAAATCTATCCCCCACGGAATCCCAGGTGTACATTGCTTTGACTCGCGGACCTGCTACAGTCGCTGATATTGCGGAAAGCACCGAGTTGAGTGCACGGCAGGTACGTTACGCATTGCCCAAGCTAATCCAACGAGGTTTGGTAGAGCAAAAAGCCCGTTCGGGACGCCGCGGCTCGGTATACCACACGGTAGCCGCCTAGAGTCTCGCGTTCTCTGACGCGCCACGTGGTTCAGGGATAAACGAACGGGTGCCCGGCACCTCCGAATATGGAGGCGCCGGGCACCCGTTTCAGTTATCTCACCGCGGCTACTTCACCGCGCTGACGAAAACTTAGATTAGAGGACCAGGCCCTTGGTCTGGGACACTGCGCGCTCGAAGCGAGCCTGAACGTCAGCCCAGTTCACAATGTTCCAGAATGCCTTGACGTAGTCGCCCTTAACGTTCTGGTAGTCCAGGTAGAATGCGTGCTCCCACATGTCCAGCTGCAGAACGGGGATCAGTGCAACGGAGATGTTGCCCTGCTGATCGTAAAGCTGCTCGATGATGAGGCGCTTGCCAACGGTGTCCCATGCGAGGATTGCCCAGCCGGAGCCCTGAATGGTCAGTGCAACGTTGGTGAAGTGCTCACGGAACTTGTCGAAGGAGCCGAAGAACTCGTCGATTGCCGCTGCCAGCTCGCCGGTGGGCTTGTCGCCACCCTCGGGGGACAGGTTATTCCAGAAGATGGAGTGGTTGGTGTGGCCACCCAGGTTGAACGCCAGGTCCTTGGAGAGCTTGGAGACGTTGCCGTATGCACCGTTCTCGCGTGCCTCTTCGAGCTGCTCGAGAGCTGCGTTAGCGCCTGCAACGTATGCTGCGTGGTGCTTGTCGTGGTGCAGCTCCATGATCTTTGCGGAGATGTGGGGCTCGAGCGCCGCGTAGTCGTAGGGAAGCTCGGGGAGAGTGTACTTTTCAGCCATGATGATGCCTTTCATTAGAATGCTTGGCTCGTATTAAAGATTACCAGCGTAGCGTTTACTTTACGTTTCACGAATTGGGGAGCGTCACATTTATGTAAGACCTCGCTCGAGCCTGTGGATTTTAGCCGGAGACTTTTCCCCACAGCTGTGGATAACCCTGTGTATCAACAGGTTTTTCTGGCTCGATACCCTATTCTGCCTTGAAATACCGGGCTATGCACTCATGTGAATAACAGTGCTGTAAGTTCTCCACACTGTGGATAACTACTGTGGATAACGCACCTTTTTGGGGATGCGCGGGGGATAAACTACAGAATTTTTACTTCCGTTCAGGGCATTTTTCCCTCTACTAGCCAAAATATTGAGTGCCAACAGGGCTGCCGAGCGATCTTACGCGCCTCCTTACGCCGGAGGCGGTGGATTAAGTGCACAGGGTTATCCACAGCTGTGGAAATTTTCGGGTTCCGCGGATTTAAAGGTGAAAAGGCCTTCTGTTTAAGAACTTACCCTCGCTTTTAACGGCTCCAAAAGCCTGTAATTACAAGAATTTTTTGACCGGGCCCCTCTTGGTATCTCGCATTACCATCATCGCCAGCTTCACCAAATCACATGCGTGTAAGTTCTCCACACTGTGGATAACCATTGTGGATAACCCCTGTGGGTAACATTCCTGGCGCGATACGGCACAGTAACACCACAACTGCAAGGGGTGCAGTGCAGGCGTGCAGACCCCTCGACTCATGCTCCTCCCCTAGTTCGCAGGGGTGCTCTTGCTAATCCCTATGAGGGCAAAGAAAAAGAGCACCCGATCATTGGATGCTCTTAGAGTGAGTTGATAGAGATTTCAGTTAAAAAGATACGGTACGGAATGCAGCCCAACCACGAACTGCATCCGCACCGCACATCCGTCGGTAGAAATACGAGTTACTCGTACACCGACGACAATCACCGATAAATAGAGAGTCGAACCTATCGAAGCGAGCTTCCGGTCTCGCCTCGGAGGCTTCCTTCGACCCCGTTATGTAATTAGTGTACACGGTTTCATTACGGTTGCAAAGCCAAAACCGAGATTTTTTTAAAATTTTTGTTATCGTTTCGTTATTTTTCACCCTTGGCAAGCTCTTTACACTCCCTAGAATTTTCACTGACCCCCCTAAAAACCTTGATATTCCGCGGAATTTGGCTCAATTCGTGAGTATGCTTCTTGGTACGTTCTCATCTATACTTGTACCGGAAATCTTTTTAAATATGTCGTGCATCACTTGTCTACCCAAGGTTTTTATAGTCACTGCGTGCAAAAAGATGACCCTAGCACCCTCCAAAAAATTAGCACCAAAGTGTCAAGCATTACTTGACCGTACCAATTTAGGGTTACCGGGCAAGACCTTTCGCTACAATGGGTGCCAGCACACCACACCTCCCCTTAATAAGGGAGCTCCATATCCGATAAAAGAGGAACCAATCCCGTGTCCACACCAACCACGTCTGCGCAGCGGTCTGACAATACCGCACACAGCGAATCCATCCAGTGGCTCTCCCAGCAAGAGCGAGAAGGCTGGCTCTTTATCAGCTCCATCATCTTCAGCCTCACCCGCAAACTGGAAAACCAGCTGCAGAGCGAAGCTGGCATTAGCTTTGTCGAATACATGGTGCTCGCGATGCTCTCCGAGTCCAAGGATCATTCCCTCACCATGACCGAGCTGGCAGTTACTACCAACACCCTCCCGGCACGCCTCTCCCGCGTTGTGGCACGCCTGGAGAAGGACGGCTACGTCCGCCGCTCCCTCAGTGCAGAAGACCGCCGCGTCAGCATCTGCCACTTGCTCCCCGCAGGCGAGCAGAAGGTGCAGGAAGTCGCACCCGGCCACGTGAGCGAAGTACGCCGCCAGATTTTCGACCACCTGACCACCGAACAGGTTGAGCATCTCGCAGAAATCGGCGAGGCAGTCCTCGGCAACACCCCCTCAAACGTCATCTCGATTGATGCACTGCAGCGTGGGGACTACCCCGCACAATAACCTCCTCCGCCTTCGGGCAAGATTCGCCCCGGGTGAGAGTTGAGAGAACCAGAGATAAGGCACATTCCCCACTGGGAACGTGCCTTATCTCTTTAACAGATTTCTTAAATAGGCTCTTGCAGTCGCGAGCGCTGCGGTACGCACGAACCTTAAAACCGCCTAAAGTTGCCCCGGGCATCGATACATTCGAAGAATTTTAAAAAATTTTTGCGGTATCACGTACCGCTATGAAATGTCGAATGACCGGCTGTCGGGCGCAGGGGCATCATGCATATACGCGGGATATTGGGGTATCTAATGCCGCTTTAAACCGCGAAATCTCAAGGAAACGCACCCAATACCACTCAATCCAAAGAAAGTATTCAGGGCATCCACACTAAGGGTTGTGGTGACAATATGTCAGGGGTACCTTATCTGATTCACCGATTAGCCTTTTCTCTCTGTACATGACGCACCCCACCCCTTACGATAAATATCAACAGGTTGCACCGCGCCATCCCGGCACCCAAAAGCAACCACCATATAAGGAGAAACCATATGTCTAAGTCTTTCTACGACCTTCTGAACGAGCAGATCGGCCACGAGTTCGCAGCATCTCACCAGTACCTGTCCATGGCTATCTGGCTCGACGGTGAGGACCTGCCCCAGCTGGCTAAGTTCTTCTACCAGCAGTCCCTCGAAGAGCGCGAGCACGCACTCATGATGGTTCAGTACAAGCTGGACCGCGGCCACAAGGTCGAGATCCCCGCTGTTCCCGCTGTCAAGAACGACTTCGAGAACGTTCAGGAAATCGTTGACATGTCCCTGGCACAGGAGAAGGTTGTCACCGGTCAGATCGAGGCGCTGTTCTCCGCAGCACGCGCTGAGAACTACGCACTGGGCGAGCAGTTCATCCTCTGGTTCCTGAAGGAACAGGTTGAGGAAGTTGCAACCATGGAGACCCTGGTGACCATCGTGAAGCGCGCAAACGGCAACCTCTTCGACCTGGAGAACTACGTTGCACGCGAGCTGGCACACGACCACGGCCAGGAGTCCGGTGCACCCGCAATCGCTGGTTCCTAATCTTGCGTTCAGGCGGCTAGACACCTAGTCGACCACGCAGAATATCTGCAAAATATTAAACGTTCCGCCCTCCCCACACGCCGTGGGGAGGGCGGAACGTTTATGCATATACGCCATGAAAGCACACCGCGGTGCACCGTCCAGGAGCTAAAAGCCGCCAGCGGGTACTCGAATGCTCATACAGTGCAGAGTAAACTTAAAAGCCTTAGATGCCGCATAATATCGCGGCAGAAAGAGGAGAGAATGACTCACACCAACCCAGATACCCTCAGCCGCGGCTCATATAGCAACTCACGCCGCGTAGCCGACATTCTGCGTGCAGAATCAGTCGGCGGTACCGTACTTCTGATTGCGACGGTGCTGGCAGTAGTACTCGCCAACACCCCCGCATCCACCTTCTACTTTGGTCTGCGAGACACCGTTGTTGGTCCGGTCATCCCCGGCTTCAACCACCTGCAGATGAGCATCGGAACCTGGGCAGCAGACGGTCTGCTCGTCGTTTTCTTCTTCCTCACCGGCCTGGAGCTGAAGAAGGAATTCGTGATTGGTGACCTCAAGTCGCCCTCCACCGCTATTGTGCCGATTGCGGCCGCCTTCGGTGGCGTGGCAGTGCCCGCGATTATCTACACGGCGCTGAACTTCACCAGCCCCACCGCTCTGCACGGCTGGGCGATCCCCACCGCAACCGATATTGCGTTCGCGGTGTCTGTTCTCGCCGCCGTGGGTACTTTCCTCCCCTCGGCGATGCGTGTCTTCCTGCTGACCCTGGCAGTGGTCGATGACCTGATTGCGATCTGCATTATCGCGATCTTCTACACCAATAACTTCCACGGCGAGTACCTGCTCTTCGCGCTCATTCCCCTCGCTCTTTTTGCGTTCATTGCCTACCGCGGTGAGACCATGCTGCACCTGAAGCCGCTGGCTGCCTGGCTGCTACTTCTGCCCCTGGGTATTATCACCTGGGCGCTCTTCCTCGAGTCCGGTATTCACGCGACCATTTCCGGTGTGGTTCTCGGCTTCCTGGTGCCCGTGAAGATGTCCGCTCGCTCTGAGGCGGCACAGGCTGAACACGGTCTTGCAGAGGTGCTGGAGCACCGATTCCGTCCCCTCTCCACGGGCATCTGCGTGCCCGTCTTCGCGTTCTTCAGCGCGGGTGTGGCCGTTGGCGGCTTTGAAGGCCTCGGACGCGCCCTCACCGACTCCGTGGCAGTCGGCATTATGGTTGCACTGGTTGCCGGTAAAACCATCGGTATTTTCGGCACCACCTGGATCGTGACCCGCTTCAAGAACGCTAACCTCGACCCGGACGTCGCCTGGATTGACGTGGTCGGCCTGGCTGCAACCGGCGGTATCGGCTTCACCGTATCCCTACTGGTGGCTGAGCTGTCCTTCCCGCACGGCTCCCCGCACACCGAGGATGCAAAGATTGCGATTCTCTTCGGTTCCGTGCTCGCCGCGATTGTCGGTGCCATCATCCTTTCACGCCGTAACAAGCACTACCGTGCCCTGGCTGAGAAGGAAAGCGTGGACGCTGACGACAACGGCATCCCCGACGTCTTCGAGGGCACCTACCGTGACCCGAAGACCGAAGCCTAGCAAGAACTCCTAAGGTCTAGTACCTTCCCTACACCCCAATCCCCCGCTGATAATGATGTCTCACCGCACTACCTCACGTCGCCGTACAGCACGAGCAGGGCAGGCGCCCGCGCCTCCTTCAAGGTATGCAGAGATATCAGCACGCGTGGTGATTGGGGTGTATTCCTTTGCCGCGCTACTGACCACGTTCGCGTGGATTATTTCTCCTCTGCGGCACGGTCGCGGCTTCACTTGGTGGGAAGTCACCGCTGACCTGCTGAATATTCCCTCCACGCACACGCTACCCAGCGCCATCACGATGATTGTGCTTGTGTCCGGGCTGATTGTGCGCAAGCGTGCCGCTCTCATTGCAGCCATCGTTTTTCAGGTGCTTGGTGTGCTGATCGCCAGCCATAGCGCATTCACTCTGGTGTTCCCCGCGGGGATTATGCCGAAGGACCGTATTTTCTCCTCGACGGTCGATACGCTCTCCATCGTGTTTGCGTGCGCGCTGGTGCCTTTCCTTTTCTCGATTCGTTCGGCGTTCCCGGCGCGTATTGGTCGCCTCTCGTGGGTGGGTGCGGCGTCGACGGCTGTTGGCGGTATCCTGCTGACTACTCTGGTGCTCTGGTACCTCTGCCACATTGGTGTGTGGGAGCCGTTGCGTTCGGTGACCCCGTGGGAGTTGCTGATGCACGGCATGGGTATTGAGCGTACCCATCCTGGCGTGTGGTCTGCCGATGTGGTCGCTTTTTTGGCTTCTTTCGGTTACGGCGCCTCGCTGGTTGCGGCACTGTACCTGTTGGCGCGCGGTTACCGTGCCCCGGATGCGTGGACCGGCGAGAAGGAGCTGAAGATTCGCGCTCTGCTACAGCAGTACGGTGCCAATGATTCGCTCTCCTATTTTGCGACGCGTCGCGATAAGCAGGTGATTTTCTCTCCGGATCAGAGGGCGGCGATTACGTACCGTTCGGTGGGTTCGGTGTGTTTGGCGTCGAGCGACCCGGTGGGTGACCCTGATTCGTGGGATGCCGCCATTGAGCAGTGGATGCTGCAGGCGCGTAGCTATGGTTGGGTTCCTGCGGCGCTGAGCGTGAGTGAGGCGGGTGCGCGCGCCTATAACCGTGCGGGCCTGTCGATTATTCAGATGGGTGAGGAGGCGGTCCTTGAGGCGGACCGTTTCACGCTCAATGACACGTCGATGCTACCGGTGCGTCAGGCGGTTCAGCGTGTGCGTCGCGGCGGGTACACGGCGCAGATGCGTCGCTTTGTGGAGCTGGCTGAGCAGCAGCGTCAGCAGGTTGCGGAGAATATTTCGGCGTGGCGTCATGGGCGTGTGGAGCGTGGCTTCTCGATGGCTCTGAATCGTGTGAATGATCCGGCGGATTCTTCGTCTGTTCTGGTGTCGGCTCATGATGAGGCTGGTCAGATGGTGGCTCTGCTGTCGTTCGTCCCGTGGGGTCCTACGGGGCTGTCTTTGGATGTTATGCGCCGCTCCCCTGAGGCACCTAATGGTGTGGTGGAGTTTATGGTGGCGTCGCTGATGGAGCAGGCGGCGTCTTTGGGTGTGCGTCGGGTGTCGCTGAATTTTGCGATGTTTGGCCATATTTTTGAGGCTGCTGATCAGGTGGGTGCGTCAGCGTGGAACCGTTTTGCTTCCCGCTCTTTGGGTGTGCTGGATCGTTTTCTGCAGTTACGCCGCCTGTATCGTTTCAATCTGAAGTTTGCCCCGCTGTGGGTTCCTCGTTTTTTGGCGACGGAGCCGACGTTGGCGATGGCGAATGTTGTGGTTGCGTCGGGTATGGCGGAGGGCTTTTTACCGAATTTGTCGGCGCGCCGTTTGCAGGATCAGGAGCAGGTTCTTTCTACAGATGAGCTGGAGGCTCTTCGCCAGATGCAGCTCGCTTCTGTGGAAGAGCTTCCTGAGGTGTCGCGTAGCGATCAGACTCAGCACCGTCTGCGCCATCTGGAGGCGCTGCGTGCGGCGGGCATGGATCCGTATCCGCTGGGTGGTGAGATACGCAGTAATGGTGCGCCTATTCTGGGCGTGAAGGATGCCCTGAGTATATTCTCTTCTGAAAATATTCCAGATTCGGAATTCATGGTTTCGGGGCGTATTCGCGCGCTTCGCAACCACGGTGGAGTCCTCTTTGCAATCCTCATTGAAGGGGGTGAGACCCTGCAGGTCGTCATGGAACGCAGCCTGGTGGGCGAGCGCCCGTTGAGCCTCGCCTCCCGCAACCTGGATACCGGCGACATCATCATCGTGCAGGGCACTTACGGGGTGAGCCGTAACGGCACTCCATCGCTGATTGCCGTCTCCTGGTACATGGCGTCGAAGAGCCTGCACCCCATCCCCTTCGACTCCTTTACTGACCCGGAGGCGCGCCTGCGTCGCCGTTCCACGGACCTATTGGTGCATCCGGATCAGATGCAGAATCTGCGTCTGCGTACTGCGGTCATTAAGGCACTGCGTGCCCGCCTGGATGCGGAGGGCTTCCTTGAGGTGGAGACCCCGATTCTGCATACGGTGCACGGTGGCGCGAGCGCGCGTCCGTTCCGCACGTATATCAATGCGTACGGTGAGGATTTGACGCTGCGTATTGCGCCGGAGCTGTATTTGAAGCGCCTGGTGGTGGGCGGTAGCGGTCCGGTATATGAGCTGGGTCGTGATTTCCGCAATGAGGGTGCTGATGCGACCCATAATCCGGAGTTTACGGTGCTTGAGGCGTATCGTCCGTATGCGGATTATGTGCAGATGCGTGAGTTGACGGAGCGTCTGATTAAGGATGCCGCTCAGGCGGTGTTTGGTTCGGTGTCTTTGCCGCTGGGTCGTAAGGCTTCGAGCGAGCGCGTGGTGCGTGATGTGTCGGGTCCGTGGCGTGTGGTGTCGGTGTGTGATGCTCTGTCGGAGGCGCTGGGTCGCCGAGTGGATGTGCAGACGGATTTTGAGGAGTTGCTGGCTTTGGCGCAGCAGCACGGTGTGCGTGTTCACGAGGGTATGGGTCCGGGTGCCATCGTTGAGGAACTGTATGGTGAGCTGGTTGAGGTGCATACGGTGGAGCCGACGTTCTATACGGATTTCCCGGCGGAGACGAGTCCGCTTGCGGCGCCGCATCGTAGTGTTCCGGGTTTGGCGGAGCGTTGGGATTTGGTGATTAACGGCATGGAGATGGGCTGTGCCTACTCGGAGCTGGCGGATCCGCTGGTGCAGCGTGAGCGCCTGACGGAGCAGTCGTTGAAGGCGGCTTCGGGTGACCTGGAGGCGATGGAGGTGGATGAGGATTTCCTTTACGCCTTGGAGACGGGTATGCCGCCGACGGGTGGTTTGGGTCTGGGTGTGGACCGTTTGGTGATGCTGTTGGCTCAGACGCAGATTCGTGGGGTGTTGTCGTTCCCGTTTGTGAAGCCTGAGCGTTCGTAGCCCGACTGATACCCCCGCTTCTTCGTTATGCCCGGTGCGAGGTTTTGTGCCTTGTGCCGGGCTTTTTGTGCCCGCCCTGCCGGTGCCGTCAACACCTCCACGGAGTCTATATTTACTCTGCCCATATATTAAGTATTCGTTACATTTTGGCTTGGGTCCCTTTTTTAAGTTGCCGAGCGGGGGGCGTAGCCGACACAATGAGGTGACTAATCATACGGAGCGTATGTGCCTCCGTTACGCGGCTTTGAGTCCGCGCCACCCAGCAATGTAGCCCACACGTTGTCCGTCTTTCGGATTTGAGCGTGCGGGCTTTTTGCTTTCAAGATTGGAGTGCCGAGTGGATTTTCTTCTGAATATCATCGGGGACATTAATACGCAGACTGCGGAACTGACTTCCTCCGTGGATGCCGTGCAGAACTGGATGTGGAGTAATTTCCTCTACTACGCTCTGATTGCGGCTGGTCTGTACATTACGATCCGTACTCGCGGTGTGCAGTGGCGTTCCATTAAGGAAATGGTCCGTGTCCTGGGTGACCCGGTTGCTCGTGAGGCTGACGGTAAGAAGAGCATTTCTTCGTTCCGTGCGTTTACTGTTTCGGCGGCTTCTCGTGTGGGTACCGGTACTGTTGCGGGTGTTGCTTTGGCTATTGCTATGGGTGGCCCGGGTGCTGTGTTCTGGATGTGGGTTATTGCTGCTGTTGGTGCGGCTTCTGCTTTTGCGGAGTCCCTTCTGGGTCAGCTGTATAAGGAGCGCGGTAAGGATTCCTATATTGGTGGTCCGGCGTACTACATGAAGCGCGGCCTGAATGCTCCGTGGATGGGTTACATCTTCGTGGCGTTCATTGTGGTCACTTATGCGTTTGTATTTGTGGCGGTTCAGACGAATGCTGTGGTGGATGCTGCGGCGAACTCGTTCAGCATTGATGTTTCGGGTACTAACTCGATGGGCTTCCGCATCACTATTGGTCTGATTATGGTGGCGCTGACTGCGGCTATTATTTTCGGTGGTATTCGCGCGATTTCTTCGGTGACTGAGTGGCTGGTGCCGATTATGGCGGTACTGTATCTGCTGTTGGGTCTGCTGGTTGTTCTGCTGAACATTACCGAGGTTCCGAATATGCTGCTGATGATTTTCCAGGGCGCTTTTGGCATTAAGGAGTTTGTGACCGGCGGTACCATGGGTGCCGTGATTTGGGGTATGAAGCGTGGCCTGCTGACTAATGAGGCGGGTATGGGTACTGCTCCGAACGCTGGTGCGACCGCTACTATTTCTCACCCGGCTAAGCAGGGTTACGTGCAGACTTTGGGTGTTTATTTTGACACGATGATGGCGTGTACTGTGACTGCGTTTATTGTTCTGCTGTCGAACCCGACTTATGGTGATCGTTCTCGCGGTGCGTCGCTGACTCAGTCGGCGTTGGCTATGCAGCTGGGCGATTGGGCGGTTCACTTCCTGACTATCGCGATTTTCATGTTTGCGTTCTCGACTGTGATTGGTAACTACTACTACGGCGAGTCGAATATGCGTTTTGTGACTGAGCGTAAGCTGCCGATGAATATTTTCCGTGCGCTGGTTCTGGTATTCGTGTTCTTCGGCGCGATTTCTTCGCTGGATCTGGTGTGGACTACCGCGGATATGTTGAATGCCGGCATGGTGATTGTGAACTTGACGGCGGTTCTGTTGATGACTCCGCAGGTTGTTGCGGTGTTGAAGAACTATGAAGCTCAGCGTAAGGCTGGTTTGGAGCCGATTTTCAAGGCTTCGGATATGCCTGAGTTGAAGAATCTTGCGGCGTGGGATGGTACTGATGCGGTGACTACCCGTGAGTTCTGGGCTGAGTATGATGCGAAGGCTGCTGAGCGTCGTGCTGCGAAGAAGGCTAAGAAAGTTAGCCGCTAGTTTGTGAGCTACACGCAGGTTTCTGTGTAAGGCTTTGTGGAGGGTCCGTCCTGCTGTGTGCGGGGCGGGCCCTTTTGCGTGCCCGAGGGGCGTGTGGAGGGGGGCGCCTGCCGGCACACGTTCTGGGCGCGTCCTAATGCATATCCCGGGGCATATTCGGGGTCTGTATCCTTAGGAAGGATATTAGGAGGGTTTATGGATTGGCATGCCGTACTGGAGCTGGTGGTCACGGTTGTTTTTCTGGCGGGTATTGCGTTGGCGCTGCTGTGCCTGGTGACGATTCATCGGAACCCGCATTTTTCGGAGGTACAGAAGTTGAAGTGGCTTCTGCTGGTGCTGTGTCTGCCGTATGTGGGTCCGGTGACGTGGTTGTTGCGTGCGCGTCTGGAACGCATTGATCGGGAGCGTACTGAGCAGGAACGCGGAGCGCAGGCTTCTGCGGCTGCTTCCGATACTGCAACTTCCGAGGAGGGTGGCTGGTAACGGCTCGGAGGCTCTTCCTGAGCCCCCACCACCACCTCCACATAACACAAGTAACGAAGGTCACACTCTCTCAATTGGACAGCACCGCATGCAGTCCGTATAGTTTTATGTGTTGCCTGCGGTGATACACCGTAAGACACATGCGCGAGTGGCGGAATAGGCAGACGCGCACGGTTCAGGTCCGTGTGCCCGTGAGGGCGTGGGGGTTCAACTCCCCCCTCGCGCACCAACGATCCCCGGTTCGAAAGAACCGGGGATTTTTTCATATCCATAACCAATTCCCCGCTAAATGACGGGGTTCCAGAGCGATGGCGAGTGCATCACCTAAAATAGAACCGGGTGTGTTCATTCACAGGACACACAGCTAACGCACAGACACGCTCGTTAAACTGAGCCTTTCGGATAAAGACCGTTTGCGCGGTCTGTTGCTCGGAATGGTCGTTGAGAAGGAGGCGGCATGAAGTTTTTCGACAAGCTGGGCAAGCTGGAGCAAGGCATCGGCCGCACTGTCGGCCTTTCCAAGGGCTTCGGCACCTTTGCGAAGGCGGATGTCGCTAACCGCGTCCGCATCATGATGGATGACGAGTCCTATGTGGACGGCAGTGGCCGCACTATGGCTCCTAATGTCTATACTCTCCGTTTTGCGCCGGTTGATTTCCCTCGCGTGCGCGAGTGGGGCAACCCGTTCGCTGTTGAGCTGTGCGATTTGGCGATTTCGCACGCCCGCGCGCAGGGTTACACCCTCATTGGTGCGGTTCGCGTGACGTTCAACGTTCTTGATTCTCTCTCTGAGGGCGAGTTTGAGGTTGTTGCGACTTTCGAGCCGTTCTCTGTGCCGGAGGCTCCGGCGTCCCCATCTCTGCGCGGTGCTACTAACTACGCGCCGGTGCGTCCGCCGCGTGAGTCTTCTTTGCCGACCCGCATTACGAAGCCGGCTGCCCAGCCGACTCAGCCTGCACCCAGCCCTGCGCCTCAGCAGGCTCCTGCGCCTCGCCTGAACATGCCTGTAGCGTCCCCCGCGGCGGGTGCTCCCCGTTTCTTCTTGGAGATTGAGGGTCGCATGCACCCGGTGAACCACCTGCCGTTTGTGCTGGGTCGCGGTTCTGATGCTGATTTTCGTCTGGACGATAAGGGTGTTTCTCGCCGTCACCTGCAGCTTTCGATGCAGGGTGGTGCGGTGGTCGCCACCGATATGGGTTCTACCAACGGCACGTTGATTAATGGTGCGCCTCTGCGTGCGCCGGTGGTGCTGGCGAACGGTTCGCTGCTTCGCATGGGTAATACCCGCATCATCTTCCATAGTTCGACCGGAGGTGTCCGTTAATGGCGTCTGAATTGACCGTTACTATCCTTCGTTACGCTTTTCTGGCTCTGATTTGGTTCTTTGTTTTCCTGGTGGTTTCGGCGGCTCGCCGTGACCTTGGTTTGGGTAAGAACTATCGTGCGGCACCGGTTGATGCGGTTCCGGAGGCTACCCATATTGCACCTCCGCCGACTCGCCCTTCGCAGCTTGTGATTACTGCCGGTGCGCAGGCTGGCGCGATGATGCAGCTGGGGGACCACCCGATTACTATTGGCCGCGCTAATGACATTGAGGTGTCCCTGCAGGATGATTACGCCTCGGGCCGCCATGCGCGTCTGTTCCCTCAGGGTTCCCGTTGGTTCCTTGAGGATTTGAATTCTACTAATGGTACGTTCGTCAATGGCGAGCGTCTGACTCGTGCGACCCCGATTGAGCCCGGTGATGATTTCCGCGTTGGCGGTACCACCATGCAGTTGAGGGGCTAGTGTATGAAGATTGCTTTTCGTTTTGAGGCCCGCTCTGATACGGGTCTGAAACGCTCGAAGAATGATGACTCCGGCTACGGTGGTCGTTTCCTTGCTGTCGTTGCTGACGGTATGGGCGGCCACGTAGGCGGCGATGTTGCGTCGGCTACGACGGTTCTGAATCTGACTCCGCTTGATCACCCTGATTTTGAGGATGGTACTGGCGGCGTTTATCTGGCTGATGAGATTCAGAGTGCGAACCTGATTATTAATGAGCTGGCGGCGAATGACCCGCAGCTGGCGGGTATGGGTACGACCTGTACTGCCCTGCTGATTGATGGCGATTGTATTGAGCTGGCTCATATTGGTGACTCGCGTGCGTATCGTCTGCGCCCGGGTGCTGATGGTGAGTTTGAGCAGATTTCTACTGACCATACGTTTGTGCAGCGCTTGCTCAATGAGGGTCGCATTACCCCGCAGGAGGCGGAGAACCACCCGCATAAGAACGTGATTATGCGCGTTCTGGGTGATGTTGATGCGTCCCCTGAGCTGGAGTTGAAGACTCTGGACGCTGTTCCCGGCGAGCGCTGGGTGCTCTCTTCTGACGGTTTGGATGCTGTGGTGTCCCTATCGGAGATTGAGCAGGTGATGCGTTCTACCGATGACCTATCTGAGATTGCTGACACTCTGATTGCGATGACTTTGGAGCGTGGCGCTCCGGATAACGTGACGGTTGTGTCCCTGCAGGTGATTGACCGTGAGGTTCTGCCGGTGGATGAGCCGGTGGGTCCTTCGAGCCTGCCTGAGTCTGCTCTGCCTGATTCGATTGTGGCGGAGCAGGAGGTCAGCACGAATACTCAGAAGCTTCCCGAGGTTGCTGCTACGGCTGAGGCTGCTGAGGCTATTTTGGGTGCGCACCATGATGAGGACTCTGAGGAGCCTCATCGTCGGTCGTTGCGCCGTTTCCGTCGTGCTCGTGACTTCTCTGGAACCCTGTTGCACAGTGGTTCTGGGGCGGTGCGTCACCATATCGGTACGTACGATAACGCCGTGGATGCGGCTCTTACGAATGCTGCGATCTTGCGTAGCGAATTGGGTTCCCGCCCGCATCAGCTGGTTGGTGCCGCTTCGGTGGCTACTGAGACCGGCATGATTCCGGCGGTGACTTCGCGTACCCTGGAGCATCGTGCGACGGTGGCTCAGCGTGTGCCTTTGAAGGTTGAGTCTGATGAGGCGACCTTGCCGGCTGAGCTGGAGGAGCTGATCGCTGAGGATACTGTTGAGCGTTCGCGTCCGCGGTCGTGGTCGATTCGCCTGTTCATTACTCTACTGGTTGCAGCTATTGTGACGCTGGCTGCGTGGACCGGTCTGCGCTATGTGGAGCGTAGCTACTATGTGGGTGAGAGTGACGGCACGGTTGCGGTGTACAACGGTATTCCGCATGCGGTGGGTCCGATTCGCCTTTCTCACGTGGTGGAGAATACCGATATTCCTACGAGTGAGCTGAGCGATCATACTCGTTCTTTGTTGCGTAATGCGATTACGGCGAAGGACCTGGATGATGCGCACCAGATTGTGTCTCGTTTGAAGACTCAGGCAGATCAGTCTCGTGAGAAGGCGGAGCAGGCCGCTGCGTCTGCTTCCGCGTCTGCCTCGGCTTCTGCTTCCTCGAGCTCTGAGGCGCCCAGTGAGGCTCCGAGCTCTGAGGCACCGGGCTCTGCTGAGGCACCGGGCTCTGATTCGGCATCCCCGGCTCCTGAGCTGGCTACGGTTTCCTCCGCGCCTGCGGCAGAGGGCGGTGAGAACAATGGCTAAGTTCTCGTTCCGTCGTGAGTCGGACGCGCCTCGTGCACGCCGTTTCACGGAGCTTTTCCTGCTGGTTTTGGCGGTGGGTATCAGCTCGTTCGGCATGTACTTGATTGATCCGGAGCATGCTTTTGATACGTCGAAGAGCCAGTGGTTGCCGTGCACGGTGGTGCTGGGTGCTGGTGCTCTTCTGATTCACCTAGTCATGCAGTTCCGCGCCCGTTATGCTGATCCGTTTATTCTGCCGCTGGTGGTGGCTCTGAACGGTATTGGTTTGACCATGATTTATCGTCTGGATCCGCAGATTGCGGCTCCGGTGGGTGATGGTCAGCTGATGTGGACTGGCGTGTCTATGGTGCTGTGCGCGATTATCGTGTTTGTGCTCAGGGATTACCGTCTGCTGCGTAAGGTCACGTACACCTCCCTGGTGCTGTCGATGATCCTGCTTATCATGCCGCTGGTTCCGGGTCTGGGTATGGAGCTCAATGGTGCTCGTATTTGGATTCATATCGGTAACCGTACGTTCCAGCCGGGTGAGGTCGCGAAGATTACTTTGGCGATTTTCTTCGCCGGCTATTTGGCGACGCACCGTGACCTGATTCTGGTGGCTGGCCGCCGCATCGGCCCTATCAATCTGCCGCGTCTGCGTGATTTGGCGCCGGTGTTCTTGGCGTGGATTGTGAGCCTGGGTGTTCTGGTGTTCCAGAAGGACCTTGGTTCGGCAATTATGTTCTTTGGCCTGTTCATGGCGATGCTGTACCTGTCGACCGGTCGTATTTCGTGGCTGGTGGTTGCGGGTATCGGTATGGCTGTGGGTGGCTATTTCGCGTACCACTATGTCTCGCACGTGCACGCCCGTATTTATGCGTGGGTGCATGCTTTTGATCCGGAGATTTACCAGGCGTCTCCTGGTGGTTCGGGTCAGATTCTGCAGGGCGTTTTCGGTCTGGCTTACGGCGGTCTTTTTGGCCGCGGTTGGGGTCAGGGCCGCGCAAACCTTGTCCCGTACGCTAATTCGGACATGATTATTTCCTCGTTGGGTGAGGAGCTGGGCCTGGTTGGTCTGGGTGCCATCCTGATGATGTTCATGCTTCTGGTTTCGCGCGGTTACCGTGCAGCGTTGGGTACTCGTGATGGTTTCGGCAAGCTGTTGGCTGCCGGTCTGTCTACGGTCATGGTTCTGCAGCTGTTCGTGGTGATTGGCGGCGTGACTCGTTTGATTCCGCTGACTGGTCTGACGACTCCTTTCATGTCTGCCGGTGGCTCCTCGTTGGTGGCTAACTGGATTATTGTGGCGCTGTGGTTGTCTATTTCTCATAGTGCCCGCGCACCTCACCTGGTGGCTGGTTATGATGCTCCGCAGGGTATTGACCATGCGGACACTAGCTACGAGCCGGAGGGTGCTACTAGCGTTCTGGCGCGTATTACGGCTAAGGATTCTGGAGGTGAGAAGAATGGATAGGGCTATTCGCCGCATGTGGATGTCTGCCGCGTGCGTGTTTGTCCTGCTGATGGGTACCCTCAGCTATATTCAGTTCTTCGATTCGAAGACGCTGATGAATAATCAGTGGAATTCTCGAGCGCTCTACGACAATTACGGTTCGGCACGTGGTTCGATTGTAGTTGACGGTACGGAGATCGCTTCGTCGGTGAAGTCCGATGATGAGTACAACTACCAGCGTGTGTATAACCACCCGCTCAAGTATGCGGCTCTGACGGGTTACTTCTCCACGATTTATGGCGCGACCGGTTTGGAAGCTGCTATGGATAAGGAGCTTGCCGGCACGAGCGATAGCCAGTTCTACGATCGTGTGGCGCAGCTGTTCAGTGGTTCTTCCGCGCAGGGCGCTAGCGTGGAGCTGACGATTAATTCGAAGCTTCAGGATATTGCCTACAACGCGCTACAGGGTCGTAAGGGTGCTGTGGTGGCGATGAACCCGAAGACCGGTGAGATTCTGGCGATGGCTTCTTCGCCGTCCTATGATCCGAATCTTCTGTCGGCTCATACGAGCTCTTCGGTTTTGGCGAATTACCAGGCGCTGACTTCTGACGAGGACAGCCCCCTGTTTAACCGTGCGATTGCGGGTAACACCTATTCGCCGGGTTCTACCTTCAAGATTATTGATGCGGTGGCGGCGCTGGAGTCCGGCAAGTACAACGCATCTTCGGTGATTGCGAACCCCGCACAGTTGCCGCTACCGGGCACGAACATTAGCCTGCCGAACTATAGCGGTCAGTGTGGAACCCGCACTCAGGCGACGATTGAGTGGGCTTTGGCTCAGTCCTGTAATACGCCGTTTGCGCAGATTGCGATGGATTTGGGTCAGGAGCGTATCGCGAAGACCGCTGAGAATTTTGGTTACGGCCATGATTTGAAGATTCCTTTGACGGTTTCTAAGTCGTCTTTCCCGTCGAATCTGACGCAGAGCCAGTTGGCCCAGTCGGCGATTGGTCAGTACGACGTGAAGACCACTCCGTTGCAGGTGGCGATGACTTCTGCGGCGATTGCGAATGGCGGCGTGCAGATGAAGCCGAACCTGATTCGTTCGGTGAAGACCAGCAACCTGAGCACTTTGCAGGAGTTCTCTCCTGAGAAGCTGCGTACGTCCACTAGCCCTGAAATTGCTAACCAGGTGAAGCAGTGGATGGTGAATGCGGTTGATAATGGTATTGCACGCAATGCTGGTGTCCCCGGTGTGAAGGTGGCGGGTAAGACCGGTACCGCGGAGACTACGGCAGGTTTGAATAATTCTTGGTTTACCGGTTTTGCTCCGGCTGATGATCCTCAGATTGCGATTGCTGTGGTTTATGAGGATATTGATGTGGCGACCGGTGCCCAGTTGGCAACCAGTACTAGTAAGCAACTCTTTGAGGCGGTGTTGAACAAGTGAGGCCTGCGGCTGATATCACTTTGGGCGGGCGCTACACCCTAACCGAACGTATCGCGATTGGCGGTATGGGCGAGGTGTGGAAAGCTCGCGACAAGGTGCTTGGACGCATCGTTGCGGTCAAGATCCTCAAGGAGGAGTACACCGGTGACCCGGGCTTCTTGGAGCGTTTCCGCGCTGAGGCCCGTAATACGGCGTTGTTGAACCACCCCGGTGTAGCGAACGTTTTCGACTACGGCGAGGAGGACAACTCCGCGTACCTGGTCATGGAGCTGGTGCCGGGTAATCCGCTCTCGAGCATTATCGAGCACGAGACTACCCTGCCGCCGGACCGTGTTCTGAACTTCATTGCTCAGACCGCTCGCGCGTTGGCTGCGGCTCATTCGCAGGGTCTGGTGCACCGTGACGTGAAGCCGGGTAACCTTATCATCACCCCGGATGATCGCGTGAAGGTGACTGATTTCGGTATTGCTCGTCTGGCTAATCAGGTGCCGTTGACGGCTACCGGCCAGGTGATGGGCACCGCCCAGTATTTGGCGCCGGAGCAGGCAACCGGTCAGGCTGCTACCGCATCTTCGGATATGTACTCGTTGGGCATTATTGGTTATGAGTGCCTGGTGGGTCGTCGTCCGTTTACGGGTGAGTCGCAGATTGCGATTGCGTTGGCTCAGGTGAATGATCCGCCGCCGCCGCTTCCGGAGACCATCCCGGCTCCTGCTCGTGCGCTGATTATGTGCTTGTTGGCGAAGGACCCGGCTCAGCGTCCTAAGGATGCGACCGCTCTGGCTTCTGCGGTGGATGCGATTCGTCGCCGCGACCTGAAGGCTGCGGTGAAGGCTGTTCCCTCTTTGGCACAGTTCTTGGCTGAGGAGAACGCTGACGACGCTACCGTCGCGATGACCGCTATGGATGTTGCGGCTGAGCCGATTAGCGCTTCTGCTGCTCCGCGTTTTGGCTCTGGTGGTCGTTTCTCGCCGGAGCCGACGACGGCACCGATTCCTCGCACGAGTGAGCAGACGATGCGTCCGGCTTCGGGCCGCGTGAAGTCTACTCCTGCTCCTGCAGCGAAGCGTGGCCCGAACGTGTGGATGTGGGTTGCTCTGCTTCTGGCAATCGTGCTGATTGCTGGCGGTATTTGGACGGTCCTTTCCTCCAATAATGGTGGCGGTTCGACTGATCCGGTTCCGAGCGCTTCTTCGTCTGCTGTTCCGACGAACACGGGTACCGTTTCGACGGTGGAGCCGACTGAGTCTGCTTCTGCCCGTGCCGCTAAGCAGAAGGTGACCGTCAACGCGATTAACTATGAGGGTCGCGAGCTGCAGGATGCGGTGAACGAGCTGAAGAACCTTGGCTTGTCCCCCAAGACTGAGGGTGTTGAGTCGACTCAGCCGGAGAACACGGTGATTTCGGTTTCTCCGACGGGTACTTTGGAACAGGGTAATAGCGTGACTGTTCGCTATTCGACCGGTCCGAAGTCGGTGACTTTGCCGTCGAACCTTGAGGGTAAGAACGTTGACGAGGCATCGAAGGCTGTTGCCGCTCTGGGTGTGAACGTTTCTCTGCATTATGAGAATTCGGACACTGCGGCCCCCGGTACGGTGCTTCGTACTACCCCCTCATCTGGCACCAAGGTCACGGTTGGTAGTAATGTAGACATGTATGTGGCCTCTTCCAGTTCGGGTAGGGGTTCGAGTGCGAGCGCTTCTGCTGCACCGTCTGCGTCGGCTTCTGCTTCCGCTTCTGCGTCGGCGCGTTAGCCCCTACGTTTTGATTTAGTTTTAGTCTTAGTGATCCAGGAGAACTTATGGACCTGTCGGTTCCCGACACGGTTGATAACCGTTACAAGGTACTCGAGGTAATCGGTACCGGTGCGATGGCAACCGTTTATGCTGCTGAGGATACTCGCCTCGGCCGCAAGGTTGCGCTTAAGATTCTGCGCCCGGAGCAGGCCCAGGACGATACGTTCCGCGCACGCTTTAAGCGTGAGGCGGAGGCTGTGGCGTCTCTGAACAATCCTGCGATTGTTGCTGTCTATGACACCGGTTCGTACAACCCCTCGCAGGATGGCAAGGAGTCTGATTCTTCGGATGAGGGCACCGCTATTCCTTATATCGTGATGGAGTACGTGGAGGGTCACACTCTTCGTTCCATCCTGTCCCGTGGCGGCCACCTGCCGGTCCGTGATGCTTTGGGTTATTCCGAGCAGCTGCTGGGTGCTTTGCAGTACAGCCACTCGATGGGCATTATTCACCGCGACATTAAGCCGGCGAATATTATGGTGCTGGAGCGTACCAGCGAGGATATCGCTAAGGGTCAGCCCGGCCAGATTAAGGTCATGGATTTCGGTATTTCCCGTGCCATTGAGGAAGCTGGCGAGGCGCTGACCAAGGCTAACGTGGTGATGGGTAGCGCACGCTACATGTCCCCTGAGCAGGTGAGCGGCAAGGATGTTGACGCCCGTAGCGACCTGTACTCTGCTGCCTGCGTGATTTACGAGATGATTGCTGGTCGTTCTCCGTTCGATGCTGAGTCGAATGTTGACCTGGCTGCTAAGCACCTCTCTGACACTCCTGAGCCTCCGAGCAAGTTCACCCCGCTTGAGGTTCCGGCGGGTCTGGATGCTGTGATTCTGAAGGGTCTGGCGAAGAACCCGGATGAGCGTTATCAGAGCGCGGCTGAGTTCGCTCAGGCTCTGGTGTCGGTTGTTCGCCCGGGTGAAGAGACCGTGGTTCAGGATGCAGCGATGACTACTGCTTTCGTTCCTTCGGCAACTACCGCCTCCCTGGGTGATGACTACGCCCCGTACACCACCTCGATCACTGAGGCTTCGGTGGAGGACGGCGGTCTTAACGGCTTCTTCGAGTATGAGGACGATGAAGAGCTGTACGAGGATGAGGAGTACGCGGAGTACGATGAGTCTTCGCCGCGTAAGCGTGCGTGGGTTCGTTTCCTCGTGGGTACTCTGATTGCGGCTCTGCTGGTCTTCAGTGTCGGCTCGGTGCTGTACTACCAGAACAAGCTGAACGAGGTTCCGCAGGTTTCGGTTCCGGCTGTGGTGAATGTTTCCCGCGATGATGCCGATAACCAGCTGCGTAACTTGGGCTTCGTGCTGGATTACCGTACGGCTTACTCTGACAACATCAAGAAGGGTGACGTGATTAGCGTCGAGCCGGGTGTTGGCTCGAAGGTTAACAAGGGTTCGACCGTGACTGTGACCGTTTCGAGTGGTCCGGAGAAGGTCAAGCTGCCGGATAACCTGCAGGGTCAGAGTGAGGCGTATGTCCGTAACGCTCTGAAGGACCTGGGTCTGGTGGATGGCCGCGTCTCCACTGTGGAGAGCGCTTCCGTTCCTGCCGGTATGGTTGTGGAGCTTTCCCCGGAGAAGGGCTCGACCGATGATAAGGGTGCTCAGACCGTTGAGGCTGGTAGCACCGTGAACATCGTCCTGTCCTCCGGTAAGGTGAAGGTCCCCTCGCTGGTGGGTCTGACCAAGGATCAGGCTATTGCTGCTCTGACTGCTCAGGATGTTCTGCTGAACACCAACATTGAGACCGTTCAGACCAATGAGCGTCCTGCTGGTACCGTGCTTTCGCAGAGCTCTGCGGCGGGTACTCTGGTGGCTCAGAACAGCACCGTGACGATTCGTGTGGCGGCTACTCCGACTCAGACGACTGCACCGACTCAGCAGGCTACTCAGCCGGCTGCATCGACCGGTAACCAGAACGCTACTACTGGCAACCAGAACCAGCAGCGTCAGGCTACCCAGCAGGCTACTCAGCCGGCTGCATCGACCGGTAACCAGAACGCTACCACTGGCAACCAGAACCAGCAGCATTCTACCGCTACGGCTACTCCGGCACCGGCTGCGTCCGCTACTGCGGGTACCCGTACGATTCAGGGTAATAACGCGAATACCAATGCCAATGCGAACAACGCAAACGCTAACGCGAATGCCCGCTAAGGGGTTCTAGCGGCTAGCTACGATAAAGGGGCGGCGCTCCACACCGTTGGGTGTGGGGCGCCGCCCCTTTCGTGTATCTGCCCGTGTGTCTGTCTGTGTGCTTTGTTCGTGTACCGGGGCTTGCTCGCGGCTACGGGCCAGATAGAGCTATCGCCTCCAGCTTCCCTGTAGCGTGACTGCTACGGGGCTTCTGGAGGCGATATAAGCCACTGAGGGCTCTAAAGGCTAGAAGGGCTAGGCCATGAGGGGTGAGAGGCTCTTAGAGCGTTCTGCGGCGCCCTGCAGGCCGGTTTCTTCGAGCCAGTTGCCGAGCATGAGGTATCCGCTTTCGGTCAGGACCGATTCGGGGTGGAACTGCACGCCGTGCATGGGGGCTTCACGGTGGCGCAGGCCCATGATGATGCCGTTGTCGGTCGTGGAGGTGGTTTCCAGGACGTCGGGCATGGTTTCGGGTACAACCGCCAGGGAGTGGTAGCGGGTCGCGGTGAAGGGGCAGGGCACGTCCTTGAACACGGAGACGTTATCGTGCACCAGCTGCGAGGTCTTGCCGTGCATCAGCTCGGGGGCGTGGGTGACGGTGCCGCCGAATGCCTCAGCAATAGCCTGGTGGCCCAGGCAGACGCCCAGCAGCGGCTTCTTCGCTTCCGCGGCCCAGCGGATGGTGTCGATGATGACGCCTGCCTCTGCGGGGGCACCGGGGCCGGGAGAGACGAGCACGCCGTCGTGTTCTTCGGCGAGCTTGATGACTTCGTCGAGTTCGTATTCGTCGTTACGGATGACGGTGGTTTCAGCGCCGAGCTGCTGGATGTAGCCGACGAGGGTGAAGACGAAGCTGTCGTAGTTGTCGATAACAAGGATGCGGGTCATGGCACGTCCTTAGCGCTAATGGTTGATGGTGACGTTCAGGTTGAAGGGGCCGTACTCTGCGAAGTGGGGGAAGACGAATTCCATGAGCAGGTAGACTACGGCGAGTATCAGCACGATGGCGATAATGATGCGAACCCACAGGGGGCCGGGGAGGTGGCGGAAAATCCATGCGTACATCTGCTTTTCCTCTCAGATTTAGGATTTTGCGACGGAGGCGGCAATTTCTGCGGGCGCTCCGGCTGCGGCGGGCCGCCAGGATTCGAGGCGGGCGTGGACAATGTATCGTTCGGTGTCACCGTAGCGCGGGTGGCAGGTGGTGAGCGTCAGGAGGCGCTCGGTGGGTGCTACGCCGGGCTGTCCGGGGACGGGTTCGATGACTTCTACCTGGTCGGGCTGCACGATTTCGTGGCTGTAGACGGTGTAGGTGTAGTAGCCGTCTTTGGTGCGCACGTAGATGTGGTCGCCTTCGGTGAGCAGGTCGATGTCGTTGAGGACTTTGCCGCGGGTTTGGCGGTGTCCTGCGAGGGAGAAATTGCCGACCTGGCCGGGCATGGCGCTTCCTTCGTAGTGGCCGAGGCCGAGGGAGTCAAGCACGTCGGAGCTGGTGCCCTGGGTTGCGGGGCGCTGGTAGTCGGATCCGAACTTGGGGATGTAGACGACGCCGAAGACTTCACCGTGGCCGGGTTCGCTCAGACCGGCGGGAGGGGTGTTGGGGTCCCAGTCGGGGACGGGTTCGCCGGGATTGGAGTCGAACTCCTGAACGAGGGTGCTGACGGCTTGGGATTGGGTGCGGTCGGCGTCGATGTTGGTCCACCAAAGCTGCCATGCGACGAAGAGGAGCAGTACGACTCCGATGGTGATGAGGAGTTCGCCTGTAATCTGGATGACCCAGTGCAGCACGCTGCGGGGGCGGCGCTCTGCGGTGGGTGCCGTTCCTTGACTCATGCGGTCTCCTTTGTCTTCTGGGTTATGTATGTTCTTGGGCGCCGGGTGGCGTTCCTTATCTTTCAACGCGGGGAGAAGGTGAAATCATCCCGTAAGTCTGCAAAGATAGGTGTGAACATATATTTTTAGGTTACCCATACAACAATAAGCGGAGGAAGTATGTCGACCAACTCGGCTAAGGCATCGTCCAAGAAGAAGTCTCAGAAGTCTGCTAAGTCTGAGGTGGAGGATGCGAGCGAGCTGCGTCTGCGTGAGATTGCTCGTGAGATGGAGAGCGGCACGCAGCTGAAGGAGCAGACTCCGTTGTGGTACCGCGTGATTATGTTCTCGCTGTTGGCGGTGGGCATTCTGTGGATTATTGTTTTCTACATTACGCAGGGCCTGTTCCCGATTCCTGATTTGGGTATGTGGAATGTGAGTGTTGGTGTGGGCGCCATGATGGTGAGCATGCTGATGATGACTCGCTGGCGTTAAGACTTAGACGTTAAGACTTAGGCACTAGGGCTTAGGCGTTAGAGCTTATAGAGAGGCGGTCGTCCCGTGTGGGGCGGCCGCCTCTCTATATGTTTCGCCTGTTTGGCCGGGCTGGGGTTAGAGATCCTGCACGCTACCTGTCTTTGTTCTGACCCGGAAGATTGCGGTCATGGCGACCATGATGAGCAGCTCGGTGAGGGTTTGGGTGAGTACGGTGGCGCTCATGAGGTTCGCTTCGGGGTTCCCGTTGTGTGCCAGGCGTTGTGCGCAGAGCGCGACGATGGGGTAGATGATGAGGGCGTTGCGGGTGACCCCGCTGAAGGTTACGGAGACGCGCTCCGGTCGGCTCATTACCTTGCTGAGGCACCATGCGGCGCCTCCTGCGAGGATTGCGTAGGTGAGGTAGAGTCCGGCGAGTCGGGGGATGAGCTGCGTTTCGTTCAGTACCGCCGGGGTGTAGGCGGAGCACATGAGCGTAAGGAGCAGGCACATGAGGGGAATCATCGCGGCATCACTCATGCTGCGTACGCGTTCGTAGGCTTGTTGACGCTGCGGTGAGCGGGTTGACCAGCGTTGCACGAGGTAGGCGGCTATCAGGGGCACGATGAGCGGTGCCAAGCTGAGGTAGCTTTCGGTGGGAAGGGGGAATATTTCTCCCACCACCCCAATATCTAATATTCCTATATATGCATACGCACTAGTCCAGAATGGAATAGAAACGATTTGGGTACCAAGAAGATAGGGCGTTGTCGCCAGCAAACCGCGATATTCCCCTCCAGCAATACACGCAAAAACCACAACGTAATCCACGCATGGAGCCAGCAAAACAATCACCGTGGCTAGAGCAATGGGGCCGCCCTCGGGAATGAAGAGGGAGACCAGAGGCGCAACTAGAATCGGGGTTCCAAGGGTAGCCACCAGCACGACCGTGCGAGCGAGCCTCTTATGCTGACCGACACTCATGCCGACTAGAGGCATGAGAGCGAAGTTGGTCCACAGGAGCGCACCGAGCGCGTAGGGCACGAGCTGCTCAGAAACTAGGCTCCACCCACTCAGCCCCGCGCTGGCACCTCCCACGGCCATGGAGGCGAGGTAGAGAGCCACCTGGTGGCGTTCCATATAGCTCACGGAGCCATCCTCTTCTAGTAGATCAGGTCGCCTCGTGCCGCTTCGTGGACGCGGCGGGTTACGGTTTCCATGACGGGCGAGTTGATGTTCCAGCGCTGCCAGTAGAGGGGGAATTCTACGGGGGTTGCGGCGAGCTTCACGAGGTGCCCGCTTGCGAGCTCTTCGGCGCATTGCGCTTCGGGAATGAGACCCCAGGCGATACCGGCGCTGACGGCGCGCGCATAGTCCGGGGAGGAGGGAATGTAGATGGTGGGGCTTTGGGTGAAGGTTTCTTCAGCCTCCAGACCTACTTCTTGTTCAATGAGGACTCGCGCTACGTCCTGCACGAAGTCTTTGCGGTCGTATTCGACGACGGGGGCACGGTTGAGCTCTTCGCGGCTTACGCGCTTGGGCCAGCCGGGTAGGTATCGCTGTACGTAGTCGGGGGTTGCGACGCACCAGTAGCGTGCCACTCCGAGGGTTTCAACGGAGCAGCCGGGGATTTTTTCGGGTTTGGAGGTGATGACTGCCATGACTTCTCCGGAGCGGAGCATGGCGGAGGAGTGAAATTCGCCTTCTCGTCGCAGGTCGCAGAAGATGCTGTCTTCGCGGCTGAGGGTTCCTACCGCATCGATGAACCAGGTGGCGAGCGAGTCAGCGTTGACGGCAACGGAGACGCTCTGGAAGCCGCCGGCACCCATGAGTTCGCGTTCCATTTCTTGCTGCAGGAATTCGCTCTGTCGGGCGATGCGCAGTACGCTTTGTCCGGCGTCGGTGGGGGTGACGGGGTTGCTTCGGCGTACCAGGACTTTTCCGGCAATCTGTTCCATGGCTTTGATGCGCTGGGAGATGGCGGAGGGGCTCACTCGCAGGATATCTGCTGCCGCGTCGAAGGTGCCGTATTCGATGACGGTGGCGAAGGTGGTGAGCTGGTCGGTACTGAAACGTGTCATAAGAATATCTTACGCAGTGTGAAAATATTTAGATAGATTTAGGGTCCTTTTTCCCGTATTCTCGTCTCTGGCACTTCACACTTCCGCTAACGCAGGCTTTATCCCTGCATCACGAGCTTTTGCCTGGCAAGCTGGTAGTAAGAGAGTCGTTACCCGCCACTACGCACGCGGGCTCATACCCCGTTTGAGCAACATAGAAAGTTTCACGATGTCCGCATCCCTGTCCCTGCTGTTTCTGGGTGCTACCACCACGATTTCTTTGGTGGCGGCTATTGGCGCCCAGGGAACTTTTGTGCTGCGTCAGGGTATTTTGGGTCGGCATATTACCCCGATTATTATTTTCTGCATTCTGTCGGATGCTCTGATGATTGGTTTGGGCGTTGTGGGCCTGGGTGCCCTGTTGGATGCGGCGCCGTGGTTTATTGAGGTGTTCCGTTATGTGGGTGCGGCGTTTTTGGCGTGGTTTGGTTTTGAGGCTGGCCGCCGCGTGTTTACTCCGCACTCCATCGTGGTTGATGATGCGGAGGGTGATTCTCAGTCGTTGAAGGCGGCTCTGCTGACCACGGCAGCGGTGACGTATTTGAATCCGCTGGCGTGGTTGGATACGACTATTCTTTTGGGTTCGCTGGCGAACGCCCAGGGCGATCCGGGCCGTTGGTGGTACTACCTGGGCTGCTGCTGCGGTAGCTTGGTCTGGTTTTTGATGTTGGGCTATGGTTCGCGCCTGTTGCGTCCGCTCTTTGCGCGCCCTTCAGCGTGGCGTGTTTTGGATGGTGCGACGGCTCTTCTGATGGCGTACCTGGTGTTCAACCTGCTGACGATGAACCTGTCGACTCACTAGCTTTTATCCCCCCCTGACTTGGCTCTTTACGCTTTGTCAGTCTCTTTTTCAGTGCTCTTCTCCTCTTCGAGGGGTATGAGCACTTCATTTTTGGGCATGGCGAGTAGGCCCAGGTAGATATCGCGAATGATCAGGATGTGCTTGATCCGCTCAATCATGGGCTTGAGGAAGCTTCGGGCGTATTTTTCGTCGCTACTGGTGGTTGCAACGAAACTGAGCCCGGAGAACACGGCAACAATCATGGACACCTTGATGACGACGGCGTTGATGTTGGTGTCTACGCCGAGAATTTTGAGGTGTTCGGGTTTGATGCTCATCCAGGATTCAATGGTGGTGTCGCTAATGGCGATGGACGAGAAGCCATGAAGAATCCGAAGACGAGCAGCATGAAGAGGGTCGCCTGAATGATCTGCCCGATCATGGGGATGATGATGAGGTTGCTCCAGGGCGCGATTTTGAGGGGTCGGTGTTCGAGGATTTTCTTCTCATCGACCCAGTCTTGGGCGGTGTTCCAGATTCCGCCTTCGAGGGCTGCGGCGTGCTCGTAGTCGTTGTCACTAAAGCGTGCGATGTCGTCGCCTCTGGAGCGCCCCAGCAGGCGCGCTGTGCGCTCTAGGGAGGTTGTGACGACCACGAACACGGCGAGTAGCCCCATGAGGCCCAGAACCGCCCAGGCGCGCGGGAAGCTGAGTCCGTTGGCGAGCTTCCAGAGGTCTGCGTTCACGAAGATAAAGAGTACGGACACCATGAGTACGGGCAGTACTTTCGCAATCATGGGCGGCAGGGAGGCGAGCTGGTGGATGGCGTGCTTGAGGGACCAGCCGAGTACGGTATCTACGCCAAGGAAGATGGCAAGGTAGATTCCGATAACGATGAGCGGGAATACTTGGCCGCCGTCGTAGACGAAGTCGAGGCCGTCGAGGGTGTTGGATGCAAAGACACCGGCGGTAAAGAGCATGCCTGCAAAAAGTACGGTAAGAATACCCGTGGTGATTTGAACCCACTGCGGGGTGCGAACCATCAGCTTGTGGGCAAGAGTAATGAACACACCGGAGATGACCGGCATAATGAGGAAAATCCCGCCGAGTACGAGCACTGGGAGTACTTCGTTACTGAGGGCGCTATCGCTTGTGAGAGCTTTGATGTAGTTCGGTAGGGAACCTTTCACGTCCTCCACTACGAAGATGAGAAGGTCGCGCAGGAAGATATAGCAAATATGCATGATGCCAGCCCACAGGATCCACGGTACAGAGCGTGGGAACGCATCAAGAGCACGTTGACGTGCAGGAATGATGAGGGGCACGCCCTGTTTACGGAACCAGATATTGCTCTGCTTTAGCATGTCAGCCTTGCTGTAGTGCTGAGTGGTGTAATGCTGAGGTTGCACCGCTTCTGCAGTGGCTTTAGCACGCAGTCGCACCCAGATGGGGCGTGCGTCCTTCTGATGCGGGGTGTTCTGGTCCTGTGCGCTCATGACATACCACTCTACAGGGGTTAAGAACCTCTTTTATCCGAAGGCCCCTATAGTTCTTCTCGCTGGAGTTCAGCTCCGATAAAGCGGCTGTATGCGCCCATGAGGAGGGCAGCTGCTTCTTCCTGTTCCTCGTAGATGCCCAGCTCCTCGTCCTCACGACCTGTGTAGGTACCGCTACTGATTTCGAGCAGGGATAACGGTCCTTCTGCAGTCTCCGGTGCCAGGGCATCCAGGATGAGGCTCAGGCTTTCTTCTGATTCTTCAGCTACGCCCATGAGCCGCCCCAGGCGTGTACCTGGGTAGGGTGCGATGGTGAGCACGTCTTCGTTCTCGCATTGGATAATGCGTGCTACAGGAATAATATCCCCGTCTGCGGTCTCTTCGAGCAGTAGCTCGGTGGAGAGGTCGATATGGCTTTCTTCGCTCTGTAGGAGCTGCCTGGGCCACCAGAGGTGAATGTATTCGGTCAGTGCTGCCCAGGTTTCGTGAGGCTCCAGTGTGCTCTCTGCGTAGAGTGCTACCGTTCGTTCTTCACCGTTGTGTTGGCGCTGCTGATCGACTGGCTCTGGTGCGTGGGAAAACATGGGGTAGTGCATGGTTCTACTCTATCCCAGTGTGTCTGTGAAGAGCATTCTCCTTGTAGACAAAGCATCATAGACAAGGGTCTGAGGGCACAAAAAAAGGGGCAGACCCGTATGGGTCTGCCCCTTTCTAGCTTTAGCTGTTAAAGCAAAAGAGCCCGCGCAAGCGGGCTCTTTTTATTGCCTATTGGATTGTTATCCAAAAACCATACAGTGAAC
>NZ_KV813784.1:0-24738 GCF_001813725.1 Rothia sp. HMSC072B04
GTGGCTTCTCGAAACACATGTGGCTTCTCAGTGCTTACCCTTGAGGAAGCGTAGGATCGGATTCTTCTAGGGCATCAGACTTCAGTGATTGAGCGTCTTTATTTCCATGAAGCTCAGAGGAGGAATCTTTATTCTTCTGCCCCAAATCAACGTTCAGACTTTCCTCTTTATAAGAACCCCAAGCTTTAAGAATATTAGGTTTAAAAATCGTTCTTACATAAATTCCGGGGAAAAAGTAGCACCAGACCTTATGCCACACCCTTCCTGCCCAGCACTTCCCTTCCCACGGGCAGTGGATATTTTCAGCCCAGGTATCATAAAACGATGCATACCGAAGCCCCTCCCTTCGATACCATTTTTCCCAATACTTATCAACCTTATGAAAGATAGGTTCACAATTATTGACATCATTAGATTTACGCCTATCCAATAAAACCTCAACCCTCGTTTTCCTAAGGAAATAGTTAGCTTCAAAGATTCCGCTATATTGATTTGGGGCAAGATGACGAAACATAGGAAAAAGAAGGATGGGCATAACTAACAAAAAGATAACAGCAAATTTCCTATCTCCTGAACTACCACCCGAAATTATCACCGTCAAGATTGGGAATAAAGAAAGCATCGATAGGGGAATAAGCCACAGGATACCAGAAGCTTTTGGCTTTATATAAGAATCTACAGAAAGTTCAATTCCTCGATAAATATCCGGGTTATGAATTTCATATATTTTTGATTCCGGGATTTCCATTACAAGCTTTTGAGCCTGAATATTAGAACATTCAGAAATCACCTTCCGCTCCCACACAGCACGCTCAAGAGCAACTTTCCGAGAAGCTTCAATTTCCTGATACTCTTTCGAATCGGCTAGTGTACCCGTGTCCTTGACACCTTCTAGTTTTTTAAATACCTCTGATACTTCAAGCCAAGTCTTATAACGAGTCAGTTCAGGGGGAGTAGCTTGTTTTGACAGCTCCATCTGCTTATCAATCTTTCGACCACTCCACCATGCAACGATAAGTGACCCAAGAAGACCAATTACAGAAGGTATCCATGTTCCCCACGGCAACGCGCTAGAGCTCTGTGTAGCTTCAGCTCCTTCGGTTAGCATCTGCGCTAATAGCATTTGCTTCATCATCGATGATTACTCCTTTCCTAGTATTGTCAGTTAATTACTATGACAAAAATTTTAAACTTCCCATAGCTCCCATATTAAATTTACTGAGCTTCTCCCCGTAGAAACATTTTCTAAACTATATAAATTCTCACCCTCCAAAAACCTTAGAAAACTTGATGTCGCAGGTGGTTTCTCGACCTTTACCCTTGCGAAAACTGGAGGCTACTTACGACCTTTTACTCGAAGGTGATTCCACCATAATTTATGGTTCTCAGGTTTTTCCTTTATTTCAGATTCACACCCAGATAACTCTTGCCCCTTCGGTTCAGCCTCAACTACACCGATTTCAGATCTATAGATTGAGTAATACCCATTAATTCTCAACATAGAACAATAAGCATACGCAACAATCAGATATTTTACATTTTCTAAATCGCAATAATAAGGAAACTGTGCAGATATGAATTTATATGAATACCTATTAATCTCCGCGACATAAATCCGACGCATGGCAACTCGCAGAAAAAACGCCAGTAGATAAACAAGGAAAGCAAACAGTAAAATCCATAGTGCATACATTAAGTCCCTGGAATTAATTGGGTTTTCGGGAATACCCGCCCGCATAGCCCTACCAAGAAAATAAAAGAATCCAACAATTAAAAACATTGCCGCAATAACCCTACCAATAAATTTAGCCAATGCCTCCGACCAAAAAGATTTTACATAATCCAGAATTCTTTTCCCTAAACTCATATTCATAACCACCTCGCGATAAATACTCTTATTCAAGTGATTTCTGTCAAGGACGGAATTAAAGAGCTCAAAGGCAGAAATCGGGAAGAAAACAACCAGAGAAACCAGAAACACCCTGCCACCTTGAATATAATTAGTCGAGCATACAGCAAACAAGGCAATTGCTATAGCCCACACAACAAGAATGGCTAGGACTTTACAATCCTTTAAATAGGTAGAAATTTTTACATCAAACTTAAATCCAAAATAGCTGGAATCATAAGAAAACTTCCCGTCATATTTATCCAAACCACTATATCGATAGCCCAGTTTATAAGGAGGCTGACCCGGGTTCTGAACACTATCTACTAAATCTCTAGCCAACCGATATTCAAGGCTAAGCGATTCATTGCTGTAAATATGGTTACTCCTTCCAAAAAGATACGCGTTTCGTATAAGAATATCTTTTTCATTGTATGCAAGAAACGAAGCAGAAGATAGAGTGAACCAAGCAAAAAACAATAAAATCCATAAAGGTATTTCATTATATCTACCCAGATTCATATCTGAAGGAATAATTAATTTACCCCATTCAGGACCATATTTCCACGAACCTAAAATTTCAGGAGCATACGAACTTCCTTGAAAATAACCAGAAAGGAAACCATGCCAAAAATTAAGAACAAATACCACAAACATGAAACGACTAGTAAAAAGTGCGAACTTTCTATAAGTAGCTCGCCGCGCATCCCCAGAAGGACCCTCAGCCCCCTCTGCAAATTTACCAACACTCACATATAAACTCAAAAGAATGCTCGCCAAGGATAAAATCATGCTTGCACGAATATCAAATAAAAAGTAGGGAATATTAAATACATACCCCCACCCCTGAATCAATTCTACCCCTGCTGAAGAGTCAACCAAAAAGCTCTTAAATGAATATATAATAATCCCAGATAAATAAATCAATGTAACCCCAATAAATTTTAACAATGGGTTTATTAGTACACTATCTCGGAATATTTTTCTACTTTTTTCTTCATGCTCTTCGCCCCAGGCTTCATTGACTTCGTCAATAACTTCTTGGATTTTCATCGGTGATTTTTCCTTTCCTACATCTTTGTCGGCGGGTTATATACAAAAGAAAAGCGGTGACCCCGCAGGGCGGTGCACATTACACACCAGCCTGCGGGGTTCATCATCGTGTTCTACTCACCCAGGAGGGTCTTCGGGTTGACCGGAGTACCCGTACCCTCCGCCAGGTGCTCAATACGCTTCAGGATCAGACCCTCACGCAGCGCCCACGGGCACACGCGCATCGTCTCAACCCCAAACGCCTCCATCGCCGCCTCCGCCGCGATAGCGCCCGCCAGCATCTGCTCCGCACGCGCCTTCGAAACACCCGGCAGGTCACTACGCTCCTCCACAGTCATCGCCTCCATGCGACGAGTCCACAGGCGCAAATCCTGCAGATGCATCTCACGCTTCACATGCGGACCCGCCGAATACGGCGCCGCACCACAAATACGCGCCAACGAACGGAACGTCTTCGACGTACCCACCGTCATATCCGGCGCACCATAACGCAGCAGATTCTCCGCCACCGGGGCAATCTGCTCACGCACATACTTACGCAGACGCTTCACCTGCTTCGGGCTCGGCGGCTGCTCATCAAAAAACTCACGCGTCAGACGGCCCGCACCCAACGGCACGCTCATCGCCGCATCCGGCAACGCATTCGTACCCGTCGAAAACTCAAACGAGCCGCCACCAATATCAAAATCAAGGACGCGGCCCGCACCCCAGCCCTGCCAGCGGCGCACCGCAAAGTACGTAATCGCCGCCTCCTGATCGCCCGAAATACCGTTCAGGCTCACGCCGGTCTGCTCACGCACCTGCTGCAGCACCGCCGAGCCGTTACCCGCCTCGCGGATAGCGCTCGTGGAGAACGCCAGCAGGTCCTCCGCCTCATTCTCGATAGCGAAGTCGCGGGCGCTAGTCACGAAGCGGGTCAGCGCGTCCGCACCCTCCTGCGAGATGTTGCCCTCAGCATCGAGGTACTGCACGAGCTGCAGCGGAATCTTGTGCGACGCGTACGGTTCGGGGCGCGCTCCAGGGCTGCCGTCAATCAGCAGCAGGTGGACCGTATTCGACCCGACATCCAGAACTCCCAGGCGCATGGTGCGCTCCCCTCCCCCGCCCCGCGGCGGGATATCGTCTGTGTGCGGTACCGCAGGTGCGGCGCCTCTTCCAGTCTGTCAGAGGCGCGGCTCACTCCGCAAACAATCCGGGCGGATGCCCAGCATCAGCACAGCGCAAGCCTAAAAAACACAGCGCGGACACAAAAAACGCGCCGAACACACCGAGCACAAACGTTCCCCGGGCACGCAAAAGGCGCAGGAGGCGCCCCACCCCGCTATGGGGTTCAGGGGGCACATCCTGCGCCTTCAAGTAGAAACGCTACTTGGCTGCTGACAACGCGTCAGGCTACTCGGCGGTCTTCTTCGCCGCGGTCTTACGAGTGGTCGTCTTCTTCGCGGTAGTAGACTTTGCGGTCGTCTTCTTAGCCGTAGTCTTCTTAGCCGTGGTGGTCTTCTTCGCGGCGGCCTTACGCTTGACCGGGCCCTTCGCACGCTTGTCAGCCAGCAGCTGCACCGCACGCTCGTGGGTCAGCGACTCGACCGACTCCGCACGCGGAACCGTAATGTTCGTAATACCGTCGGTGATGTACGGGCCAAAGCGGCCGTCCTTCACCACGATCTTCTTCTCGCTGACCGGGTCCACGCCCAGCTCAGCCAGCGGAGGCTTAGCCGCCGCACGACCGCGCTGCTTCGGCTGGGAGTAAATCTCCAGGGCCTGCTCCAGCGTAATCGTGAAGATTTCGTCCTCGCTGCCAATCGAGCGGGAGTCCGTGCCCTTCTTCAGGTACGGGCCAAAGCGGCCGTTCTGCACGGTGATTTCCACGCCCTCAGCGTCGGTACCGAGCACGCGCGGCAGGCTCATCAGCTGCAGTGCCTGCTCAAGGGTCACGGTCGCCAGGTCCATGGACTTGAACAGGGACGCGGTGCGCGGCTTGGCGGGCTTCGGCTTCTTCTTCGGCTTGGGCTTGCCGTTCTTGTAGTATTCGGTCGGCTGCGCGTCCAGGTACGCCTGAATCTGCTCCTCGGTCATCTCCTCGATCACCTCGGTGACGTAGGGGCCGTAGCGGCCGTCGCGTGCCACGATCTGGTTGCCGGAGACCGGGTCCACGCCGAGCACACGGCCGTCGGACTTGCCCTGTTCGAGCAGTTCGCGTGCCTTCTCTTCGGTCAGTTCGTCCGGTGCCAGGTCGGCGGGTACGTTCGCGCGAATCGGTTCGGTCAGTTCGCCGGTCTCGGTGTCGAGGGTGCCTTCGGCTTCCAGGTAGGGGCCGAACTTGCCCACGCGCAGCACAATGCCGTCCGCAATCGGGATGGAGTTGATGCTGCGGGCGTCAATCTCGCCGAGGTTGTCCACGATGGGCTTCAGACCGCGCTTGGAGCCGCCGCCGAAGTAGAACTCGCCCAGCCATTCGACGCGGGATTCTTCGCCGCGTGCGATGCGGTCGAGGTCTTCTTCCATCTGCGCGGTGAACTCGTAGTTCACGTAGGGGCCGAAGCTGGATTCGAGCAGGCGCACCACGGAGAACGCGATCCAGGACGGAATCAGCGAACCAGAACGAACGTTCACGTATCCGCGGTCCATGATGGTCGAAATAACCGCCGCGTAGGTGGACGGGCGGCCGATGCCCAGCTCGTCCAGGGTCTTCACGAGGGACGCCTCGGTGTAGCGCGGAGGCGGCAGGGTCTCGTGGCCAGCGGGTTCAATCGCCTCGGCGGTCAGTGCCTCGCCGGTGGTCAGGTTCGGCAGGCGCTTCTCAGCGTCCTTCGCCTCACGCTCAGCCACGCGGGATGCGTCAACGCCCTCCTCGTAGGCGGCGAGGAAGCCGCGGAAGGTGATGACGGTACCGGATGCAGCGAACTCGGCGTCCTGGCCGTTAGATGCCACGGCGCCCAGGCGCACGGAGGCGGTGGAACCGGTCGCGTCAGCCATCTGGGAGGCGACGGTACGCTTCCAAATCAGCTCGTAGAGGCGGAACTCATCGTTGGACAGGGCGCCGCGCACGGCGTCCGGGGTGCGGAAGGTGTCACCCGCGGGGCGGATTGCTTCGTGTGCTTCCTGCGCGTTCTTGCTCTTGGAGGTGTACACGCGCGGTGCGGAGGGCACGAACTCGGCGCCGTACAGCTCGGATGCCTGGCGGCGTGCGGCGGAGATAGCCTGCTCGCTCAGTGCCACCGAGTCGGTACGCATGTAGGTGATGTAACCGTTTTCGTAGAGGCGCTGCGCCACCTGCATGGTCACGCGGGAGGAGAAACGCAGCTTACGTGCGGCTTCCTGCTGCAGGGTGGAGGTGGTGAACGGCGCTGCCGGGCGGCGCTTGTACGGCTTGGTCTCAACGGAGCGTACGGAGAACGCGGCGGACTGCAGGGCAGCGGCGAGCGCGCGGGCGGCTTCCTCGTTCAGGTGGGTGACCTTGGAGGTGTTGAGGGTGCCGTTGTCGGCGAAGTCCTTGCCGGTGGCGATGCGGTTGCCGTCTACGGCGACCAGCTTGGCGTCGAAGCCTTCGGAGGCTGCGGTCAGGAAGCGTCCGGTCAGGTCCCAGTAGTTGGCGGCGACGAAGGCCATGCGTTCGCGTTCGCGTTCAACGACGAGGCGGGTTGCGACGGACTGCACGCGACCTGCGGAGAGGCCGCGGCCGACCTTGCGCCAGAGTACGGGGGAAATTTCGTAACCGTAGATGCGGTCGAGGATACGGCGGGTTTCCTGCGCGTCGACCAGGTGCAGGTCGATGTCGCGCAGTTCGCCGAAGGCGCGCTGAATGGCTTCCCGGGTGATTTCGGGGAAGGTCATGCGGTAGACGGGTACCTTGGGCTTGAGGACTTCCTTCAGGTGCCATGCGATGGCTTCACCTTCGCGGTCACCATCGGTTGCCAGGTAGAGCGCGTCTACTTCTTTGAGCTTGCGCTTGAGTTCGGCGACCTTTTTCTTTTTGTCGGGGTTGACCACGTAGTAGGGTTCGAAGTTCTCTTCAACGTTGACAGCGAACTTGCCGACGGGGCTCTTTTTGAGGTTTTCGGGCAGTTCGGAGGGCTGCGGAAGGTCGCGGATATGGCCCATGGACGAGTCGACAAGGTAGTCCTCGCCGAGGTAGCTACTGATGGTTTTGACCTTGGAGGGAGACTCCACAATCAGCAGGGCTTTTCCGTTCTTTGCCTGAGCGGGCACGGCACTCCTCTATCTGTGTGTTGAAAAGCTACGTATTCAACCATAACCTACGCTGGCGCTTGTGGGCGCCGACTGGTTGTGGTGTACGCGGGTGAGGTGATCGGTGGGGGTGTAGTTTATGTTGGGTTGATGTGGTGCGCTCGGTGCGTTTCATGCGGCGAGCGCGCGGTGACCCGGCGCGAGGCGAGCTGGCACGGTTCTGGTTGATGAGGACCGGGCGTGTTGAGCTTGCATGAGCGCGCAGGGTACTCGGTACATCATACGGTACCGGAGCGGTGGTGTGTGCACGGGGTACATGGGGGCGGGTGCTGGGGCGCACCGCACCCGCTCACCTGCGTTTCTAGCTGGTGAGGGTGTCCGAGTCGGGATGGGTGCCGTCCAGGTATGCGGGCAGCAACGGGTATTCGCGACCGTACACGGTCTGCGGCGCGATGCGCACCCACTGCATTTCGTGGGTTTCGGAGTCGGGCAGGTCGAAGGTGCGCACAATCTGCGGGGTCATTTCCGGCGGCAGCCAGTGGGCGATACCGACCACGATGACGGAGCGGATGCCGTCTTCGAGGGTTTCGTCGATTTCGAAGGCGACGCGGCGGCTGACCACCACGGAGGAGAACTTGTTGCCGCGGGTGGGGCGGATATAGATTTCCTGCTTGTCGTCTTGGCTGGCGACGGCGTAGAGCACGGGCAGCACATCGACGTGCTGTCCGTCAGTGAGGATGAGGCGGCCGAGAGTGTTTGCGTGCAGACGCTCCCAGCACTTGTCGACGCTGATACTTTCATCGGGGTACAGGTTACTCATGGTTTCAGTGTATGCGATGGGGTGGGCGCTCTTGCGCAGATGACGGTTTTGGTCAGTGGGTGGGTCGGGACTGTGTCATTGCGCTGCCGCCTATACGCGGTGGGCGCGCCCGGGCAGATGCGGCGGGTGCGTAGAATGGTGTGCATGACTATTTCTGCCGCCTTTTTCGCTCCCGAGTACGCCGCCGTTGCGGATGCTCCCCGCAGCGATGATTACGCCCGCCTGACCCGCATCCGTGAACGCCTGTTGGCGTTGAACTACAGCTATGACGCTGTGCAGGAACTGCTCGGTGTTGAGGCGGCTGAGGCGATGGCTCGCGACCAAGTAGTTCCGGGCTTGTGGCGTGTGGAGCATATTCTGCGCGGCGATTACAGTGCGGGTGAGAAGAACTTGGCGCGTCTGCTGGCGTTTTTCCTGCTGGCTCGCCCGCTCACTGAGGCTGAGGCAGCCGAGGTTTTCGGCGATACCCTGGTTGACTTTGAGAATGCCGCGCTGATTGAGCGTGACGCTGCGGATTCTGCCCGCTGGTCCGCGAGCGTTGATTTGCGCCCGCACGCTGCCGATGACGGCACCGAAATCTTTGTTGCCGCCGATCTGGGCGCGCATCAGCGACCCGGCGTGCTCCGTAAGGATCACGTGCTCGGCATTGGTCACGCTTCCCTGACTCTGGCGCAGATTACCGAGCGCACCCCCGTCAAACGTGCCCTGGATGTAGGCACCGGCTGCGGTATTCAGACCTTCCACCTGCTTGCCCACGCTGAGCACGTGACCGCCACCGATATTTCGGAGCGTGCCCTGGCGTTCACCCGTTTTAACCTGCTGCTGAACGCGCAGACTCTCAACATTGACCCGCAGAACCCGCAGGCGCGCGTGAGCCTGCGCATGGGTTCCCTGCTGGAGCCGGTCGCCGGTGAGCTTTTCGACCTGGTGGTGTCGAACCCGCCGTTCGTGATTACCCCGCGCGTTGCCGGTGAGAGCGCCGAGGAACAGTTCACCTACCGTGACGGTGGTCTGCCCGGTGACGAAATTGTGAGCACGATGGTGCGTCAGCTACCGTCGGTGCTGGTGCCCGGTGGCCGCGCGCAGATGCTGGGCAACTGGGAAATTATTCGCGATTCTGAGGACCTGGAAGCACCGCGCCCGTGGGATGAGCGCCCGCGTGCCTGGGTTGCCGACGGCGGCGCGGAGGCGTGGTTTATTCAGCGTGAGGCGCTGACCCCCGCTTCCTACGCCGAGACCTGGTTGAAGGATGCGAGCGAGAACCGCGACCGCAGCCACTACGAGCAGACCTATGTGGCGTACCTGAACGACTTCGCTTCCCGGAACGTTCATTCTATTGGTTTCGGCATGATTTGGCTGCGCCGCCCGACCGAGGCGACCGCGGCAGGTGCGACCGATCCCCTGCAGCGTTTCGAGGAGATCACCTATCCGATTCAGCAGCCCATCGCCCGCGCCCTCACCGGGTCCGTGCGCCGCTACGACCGCCTCGCCGCCATGGACGATGAGGCGCTCCTGGCCACGCACCTGGAGGTCGCCGAGGACGTCACCGAGGAGCGCCACGGCCGCCCCGGCGCCGAGCATCCCAGCGTCATTTTGTTGCGTGCCGGTTCAGGTCTGTGCCGCACCCAGCTGCTCTCCACCGAGACGGCTGGTTTTGCGTCGGCGAGCGATGGTGAGCTTGCCGTGGGTCAAATCGTGGCGGCTCTTGCCATGCTGCTGTCCTGGCCCGAATACGATGAGGCGGCCGCCGCGGCACGCGGTACGCAGGAGCAGCATCCGCGCGACACCCTGCTGCATGCGGTGCGTGAGCTGGTGCTCAAGAGCTTCCTGCACTTTAGCGACGAGCACGCGGGCGCTGAATCGGCTGGCGAGAGCACTGCAGAAGCGCAGGGCTAGGCGTGCGTATTTGGTCCCTTCACCCCTGTCTACTCGATCGCCGCGCCCTGGTCGCCTGCTGGCGTGAAACCCTGCTGGCGCAGAAGGTTCTGCGGGGTCTGACTCGCGGGTACACGAACCATCCGCAGCTGATTCGTTTTCGCGCGCATCCGCAGCCGCTGGAGGCGGTTGCCACCTACCTGTCCGGGCTGGCGGCGTGTGCGCATCCGCTCTTTGAGGTGGTTCCGGGCGCTATTGAGCCTTGGGAAAAGACGAAAGATTTCTAGACAGAGGGACTTCTAGATAGAAGGATTTCTAAGAACGTGAGCATAGTAATGCCCCGGCGGAACCTTTGCGGGTGCCTGCCGGGGCATCGCTGTATGTGTGGCTCAAGCTGTATGGGGACAAACATCTCAGCGCATTACAGAGCGCTGGAAACAGCTTGGCACGGGGTCTTTACCCAAGGACCTTTGCCCAAGGACCTTCACCTCAGGACTTTTACTTGGTGGCCAGCGCGGGCTTAATTTCCTTCACGATTGCCTCCAGCATCTTCAGGTTGAAGTCCACCCCCAGCTGCAGTCGACCCGCCGCAATGAGATCGGCCATGACGGCAAGTTCAGCCATGTAGAGCGGGTTTTCGTAGCGCATGCCTGGGTTGCAGCACTGGCTCTTCATCGTCGGGTGACGGGTTAGTCGTCCTCGTCTTCAAGGTCCTCTAGCACTTCGAACGGCGACTCGACGTCGCCGCGCCAGGCCTCCAGGCCTTCGCGCACCGCGAGCACCGCCACGACCAGCGCCGCGACCGAGTCAGCCCACCACCAGCCGAACAGGCTGTCGAGGACGAGGCCGATGAACACTGCACCGGAGAGGTAGATACACAGGATGAGCTGCTTGGCGTCGGCCATCACGCTCTTGGAGCCCAGCTCCCGCCCGGTGCGGACCTCAATCCACGCCAGCAGAGGCATGACGACCAGGCTCAGCGCGGTGATACCGAGACCCAGCGGGCTGCGGTCGGGGCCCTCCTGGCCGACCAGGGCCAGCACCGCGTCGATCGAGACGTAGGCCGCCAGCGCGAAGAACGCGATGCCGATGGCCTTGACGGTGACCGTTTCCCACCGCTCAGGGTCCTTGCGGGTGAACTGCCAGGTGATAGCCGCGGCCGAGAGTACCTCGACAACCGAGTCGAGCCCGAAGCCAATGAGCGCCGCGGACGAGGCGAGGACGCCTGCCCAGACTGCGACGATTGCCTCGATTACGTTGTACGTGATCGTGAAGCCGACGATGAAGCGGACGCGCCGGTGCAGCATCGCGCGGCGTGCGGTGGTCAGGGTCTCGCTCATGCTCCCGCCGCCGTTCCACAACAGCCCGACACCGAGCATGCCGAGTCGATGCACGGCGCTGCCTCGTCCACCGCGAGCGTGACGTCGATCAGGGACGTCAGTGCCGCGGCGAGGTGCGGGTCGGCGATCTCGTAGCGCGTCTGGCGGCCCTCGGGCTCGGCGACGACGATTCCGCAATCGCGCAGGCAGGTCAGGTGGTTGGACACGTTCGAGCGGGTCAGCTCCAGCTCGCGCGAGAGCACGGCTGGATAGCTCGGGCCGTCAAGGAGGGTCATCAGAATCCGGGAACGTGTCGGGTCGGCCATGGCGCGGCCGAGCCGGTTCATGACGTCGAGGTGTGAAGCAATAGTCAGCATACGATGACTATACAGTGATAACTGACCAATTGTCCACTTGTGCGGGCTGTCGCACGTGCTCCGCGCCCTTGCCCTCGGGAGGCGGCAGAGTTCGCGCTCATCAGCGACCACCGCCCATCACGGAAGCGACGGCGGCACGCTGGCGCGAAACCCTGCTAGCGCAGAAGGTTCTGCGGAGTCTTCACCTGAGGGGCTTTACTTGGTGGTCAGCGCGGGCTTGATTTCCTTGACGATGGCATCCAGCATCTTCAGATTGAAGTCCACGCCCAGCTGGTTTGGTACGGTCAGCAGCACGGTGTCCGCTGCCTGGACTGCCTCGTCACGGGCGAGCTCTTCGGCAATATCCGCCGGATCGCCAATGTAGCTACGACCAAAGCGGGAGAAGCTGTTGTCAATAATGCCGGTGTAATCCTGCGAGTCCTCTGCCGCGCGGCGACCGAAGTAGCGCGCCGAGGTTTCATCAATAATGGGCAGCACCGAGCGGGACACCGAAACACGCGGAACACCCGAATTGCCCGCCTTCACCCACTCGGAGCGGAAAAGGCGAATCTGCTGCGCCTGCTGCTGATCGAACGGAATACCCTTATCTTCCAGCATCAGGGTTGAAGACATGAGATTCAGGCCCTTCTGCGCGGTCCACACGGCGGTGCTATCGGTACCTGCACCCCACCAGATGCGGTCGCGCAGACCCGGCGACTGCGGCTGTACGGGGGCATACTTGCCCGCCACGCGAGCGCTGGGCGCCATTCCCTCGCCCTCAATTGCCTTGAGGAAAATGTCGAGGTGTCGGCGCGCCATGTCGCCCTCGTTTTCGCCTTCTGCCGGGTAGTAGCCAAAGCTCTCAAAGCCGCGGATAACGGATTCGGGCGAGCCACGGGAGACACCCAGCTGCAGTCGACCCGCCGCAATGAGATCTGCCATGGCTGCAAGTTCTGCCATGTAGAGCGGGTTTTCGTAGCGCATATCAATCACGCCAGTGCCGAGCTCGATGCGTTCGGTCTTGGCGGCGATTGCGGAGAGCAGCGGGTAGGGGGTCGCCTGCTGCTGGTCGAAGTGGTGCACGCGGAAGAACGCACCGTCCAGCCCGATATCTTCAGCACCTACGGCAAGGTCGATTGCCTGGTGTAGAGATTCTGCAGCGGAGGGTACGCGGGAGCCGGGGACCTCAGCCCAGTGGCCGAAGGAGAGGAAGCCGAGCTTCTTCTCGTCGCCGCGCATGGGTTCGAGGTGGCTAATGCGGATAGACTCGTCAAGCTGCGGGGTGCTGTTCAGGTTGGTGCTCATGGTTTTTCCTTTGCGGGTTGCGCTCGGGCTCTTGTAGTGCCGGGCTAGTGTTTTAAATCTAAACCCAATTACTTTACATGTCAAGTATTTTGTTTCAGGGTATTACGCACAGAGCATCCCTCCCCAACTTTCGCTGCACACACCACCTGCACGCCTCACCCGCCCGGCGCACACATACCGCCACAAAATGCTGGCACAAAATATAGCCGAAAAAGGGCACAAAAAAGCCCGGCGGAACGAACGCATCGCACCACCGGGCCCTTCTATTCAACAGCTAAAACTGCAACTACAACGGCAGAAACAAACTGCCCTAGGAACGCTTCACCAGCGGAACCCACAGCTCCATACGGTAATCAGCCGCCTGCATATCGCCGCGACCGTACACCTCAAGGCCACCCACCGGGCGGTACTGCGGATTCTTCGCGAAGAACGCCTCCTCGAAGCTCGCAAAGCCAGCCGGAATGGACTCCGAAATCGGGCCGGTCACCTCAACCACCGCATAGGTGCTCGCAGGCAACTCCAGCACGCCCAGACCAAGCTTCGCCGCGCTCGCCGGCTCCGACACCAGGAAACCCGCCGTGTAGCGGACCTGGCCCTTCGGGTTCGGCTGAGTGCACACGCCCAGGTACTGGGTCACGTTCAGAACATCCAGCATCGCCGGGGACGCCTTCTGATTCAGCTCATCCCACAGCGAGGAGAAGTCGCCGTCCAGGGGGAACACCTGCGAAACGCCGGCAACGACCATCGCCGGGTGCTCCTCAATGCGAGGTTCAGAGATCTGAACCGCGCCGCCCTTAGCGGCTGCCATTAGGCATTCGCCTCAGCTGCTTCGCGGTCCACCGAGCACTCGGGCACGCAGTGGCGCTTCGCGTCATCAGCTGCGCACTCGGGGCAGAGCAGAACCAGCTCGCGGCAGGAATCGTTGGAGCAGTTCTCGAACTTGTTCGAGGGGGCGCCGCACTGTTCGCACTTGCCGATGGTGACGGTGTCCGGGGTGAACTCCATGTGCATGCGCTTGTCGAAGACGTAGAGCGAGCCTTCCCAGAGTTCCTTGTCTCCGTACTTCTCGCCGTAGCGCACGATGCCGCCGTCGATCTGGTAGATCTCCTTGAAGCCGCGGTTCTTCATGAGCGCGGAGAGAATCTCGCAGCGGATACCGCCGGTGCAGTAGGTGACGACCGGCTTGTCCTTGATGTGGTCGTACTTGCCGGACTCGATCTCGCGGATGAAGTCGTGGGTGGTGCGCACGTCGGGAACGATAGCGTTCTTGAACTTGCCGATCTTCGCCTCGAACGCGTTACGGCCATCGAAGAAGACCACTTCGTCGCCACGCTCTTCAACGAGCTTGTTGACCTCTTCAGGCTTCAGGTGCACGCCGCCGCCAACGACGCCGTTCTCGTCCACCTGCAGCTCGTCGGGAGCACCGAAAGCCACAATCTCGTCGCGAGCCTTCACGGACAGGCGGGGGAAGTCCTCCGCGCCACCCTCGGACCACTTGAACTCCATGTTCTTGAAGCCGGGGTACTTGCGGGTTTCCTTGGTGTACGCCTTGACCGCGTTAATCTCGCCGCCGAGGGTGCCGTTAATGCCGTGCTTGGAAATCAGGATGCGCCCGCGCAGGCCGAGCTTCTCACAGAGGGCACGCTGCCAGAGCATGACCGCCTGCGGGTCGGCGATGGGGGCGAACTGGTAATACAGAATAATCTTATTTTGAGCCACGAAACTATTTTATCGTCATATACGCCTAAAGCATGCAGATTTTTTGATATGTGCGCACTGACTACGGGGTCGGCGGGGCTGGGGCGGTACTGGGGGCGTGTGCAAGCGAAGGTTCGGGGCGGGTTCGGAGCGTATGCCAGCGAAGGTTCGGGGCGCGGTTTGAGCGCGGCATACGACCGGCGGAAGACCAGGTTTTAGCCCGCCGCTCTACAATGGAACCCATGCCGCACAGCACCCCTTCGCAGAATCCCAACCAGCACCCCAAACAGCAGTCCGCGCACCAGTCTGTACACCAACCCAACCAGGCGCAGGGGCAGTCTGCGGCGCACCCCAAAACGCTGCAATACCGCGAGCTTCCCGCGAGCGCACAGCAGGTACTGGCATCCCTGTTGCCGGAGGCGGAACGCACCGGAACCCTGCCCGAGCAGATGACCCATATCCACACCGTTCCCGCTAGGGAGGCGAGCTACGCGCCCTGGCCGCAATGGCTGCATCCGCGCGTGGTGGAGGCCTTTGAATCGCTCGGCATTGCCGAGCCCTACGCCCACCAGGTGCAGGCGGCAGACGCCGCCCATGCGGGTCTTGATGCGGCGCTGGCGGCGAGCGCGGCGCGCTACGGCTGGCAGGCGGGGCGTGTTGAGACTGAGCGCTCTGAGGCATCAGCGAAGAGCACCGGCAGCGGCGGTCACGTGATCGTGGCGACGGGTACCGCCTCGGGCAAGACCCTGAGCTACCTCATGCCCACCCTGGACGCTATCTACCGCGCATCCTGCGGCGAGCCAGTGAGCTCGACTTCCGCGTATTCCGGGGCAGAAAACCTCAATAATAGAGCGAACGTTCTCTACATTTCCCCGGCGAAGGCACTCTCCGCCGACCAGCTCACCGCCCTCACCTCCTACAACCTGCCCGGACTCCACGCGGCAAGCTACGACGGCGACACCCCAACCGGCGAACGCCGCTGGATCCGCGAACACGCCAACTTCATCCTCACCACCCCGGACATGCTCAACTACTCAATCCTGAGCAACCACCGGCAGTGGGCATCCTTCCTGCGCGGGCTACGCTACGTGGTGCTCGACGAAGCACACAGCTACCGCGGCGTTTTCGGCGCGCACATCGCCAATCTGCTGCGCCGCCTGCGCCGCGTCTGCGCACTCTACCGCACCGTGCCTGTGTTCTACGGCGCCTCCGCAACCAGCTCCAACCCGGTCGAGTCTTTCTCCAAGCTCATCGGCGTGCCGCAGCAGGCGGTCACCGCCATTACCGAGTCCACCTCCGCACGCGGTGAAACCACCGTCGCGCTCTGGGAGCCCGAATTCATGCCGCCCAAGGCGCACGATCAGCTCGCCAAGGGCGCCCGCAGCACCCAGCAGCAGGCAGTCCAGTCGAAGGCTGAGCAGGAGGCGCCGCGCCGCGTCTCCCCCGTGGAGCAGGGCGCGCAAATGCTCACCGACCTGGTGCTTTCCCGCACCCGCTCCCTGGTTTTTGCTGGTTCGCGCCGCAGCGTAGAAATCCTCTCGCAGAAGACCCAACGCTACCTCGACGAGGTGGAGGAGGGCCTCTCCCACCGCGTCGCCGCATACCGCGCCGGGTACACCCCCGAAGAGCGCCGCGAACTCGAACGCAAGCTCCGCAACGGCGAACTGCTCGGCCTGGCGAGCACCTCCGCACTGGAGCTGGGCATCGACATCTCCGGACTGGACGCGGTCATCGTGGCGGGCTGGCCGGGTACCCGCGCCTCCTTCATGCAGCGCGTGGGCCGCGCGGGCCGAAGCGGTCAGGATGCGCTCGCTGTACTCATCGCCGACGACAACCCGCTCGACACCTACCTGGTGCACCACCCGGAGGCAATCTTCGGGCAGGAGGTTGAGGCGACTGTTTTCGACCCGACGAACCCGTACGTGCTCTCCCCGCAGCTGTGCGCCGCCGCGCAGGAGGCGCCCATCCGCACCGAAGAGCTAAGCCTGTTCGGACCGCACACCGCCGCACTGCTGGACCGACTGGTACAGCAGGGATACCTGCGTCGCCGCCCGGACGGCTGGTACTGGACGCACGCCGAATCCGCCGCCGACCTGGTCGATATCCGCGGCACCGGCGGCGGACCCTACCAGCTCATCGACACCGAAGACGGCACCCTGGTTGGCACCATGGACGCCGCACACGCCATGAGCCAGGGGCACCCGGGCGCAATCTACATTCACCAGAGCGCGCAGTACGTGGTCGAGTCCCTCAGCGAGGGCGAGCGCGTGATTCTGCTCAGCCGCGTCTACCCGGACTACTACACGCGCGCCGTTGAGAGCACCGAGGTGCGTATTCTGGCGGAGCGTGCGCGGGTTAGTTACGGTGCGCAAAACGCTGTTGGGGAAGCGATTCCCGGCGAGACTGCTCCCAGTGTGCCTACTCCCGGCGAGACTGCTCCCGGCGAACCGCAGCTCGCCCCGCTCACCATGCACCGCGGGCAGGTTCAGGTCACCGATCAGGTCACCGGCTACCGGCGCTTCTCCGTCTACGGCGGCGAATACCTGGGCGAAGAGGCGCAACCCATGCCGCCGGAAGTGCTCATGACCGAGGCGGTCTGGTTCACCTTCGAGCCCAGCTACCTATTCGGCGCGGGCGTGACCGAAGAGGACGGCCCCGGCACCCTGCACGCCGCCGAACACGCCGCCATCGGGCTACTACCGCTCATCGCCACCAGCGACCGCTGGGACTTGGGAGGGCTCTCCACACTGCTTCACGTGGACACCGGCAGACCCACCATTTTCGTCTACGACGCCGCCCCCGGCGGCGCGGGCATTAGCGAGCGCGGCTTCAACGCGGTTACGCAGTGGCTGAGCGCCACCCTCGAAGCCATCGAAAGCTGCGGATGCGACAACGGTTGCCCTTCCTGCGTGCACTCGCCCAAGTGCGGCAACCGCAACGAGCCGCTCAGCAAGCACGGCGCGCGGGCACTACTGCAGGTAATGCTGCGGAGCATGGCGGAGGCGTAGAACGCGCTGGGGTGCGGGGCGTGCTGGGGATGCAGGACGGGCTGGGATGACAACTCCCGGCGAGCGCAAATAGCCTAGTCGGCTGGGCTTTCCGGCTCAGGAGGTTCGGGCACCGAGTCCTGCCCAGTATCCAGCTCCTCCTCCAGCTCGGTAACCTCATCGGGGCTCAGCTCCTCCGCGTTGCCCGCCGCGGCGTGCTCTTCTTCGGCGTACTCTTCTTCGGGGTGTTCAGCCCCGGCGCGGGCACGCACCCTCGCCGGGCCCAACATCCCCATGGGCCCTGCGACGGGGACGGCGACCGTCACCTCCACCGTTTCAGGGCGGTCCGGAAACGTACAGGATTCCAGGTGTGCCCCGTGGCGTTCGGCAAGATCCGCCGCGACCGCACACGGGTCGCCCTCAGTGAGCCCGCGGTAGGCGTCCGCTGCCGCGAGGGCGCTCAAATCGGCGGCTGCGGACGCCCTGCGGTTCGCGGACACCGCCCCGATCAGCCCGGCAATCACCACGGTCACCACCAGTAGCGCGGCAATAATGGTGAGGGCGAGGACGGTGCCGCTACCCTCTTCGGAATATTCGTCCGCAGACCAAGCAAGAACCGCGCTTCTATTCGCCATCACTGCCGGTACTTTCTTCACTGTCACTGCTTTCCTGAGTGCCACCGTTGCCTTCAACGCGGGCGTGAGCGTCCGCCCGCAGCACCCAGCCGGTTGCCGAGCCGATTACGCCGGGGGCGAGGCGACTCACCCGCACGTGCACTTCCCGGGCACGCCCCGCATCCGCGGCGACCGCACCATCAGAAGCGACAGCATCAGGAGAAACAGAAATCTGCACGCTCTGCACCGGGTCGATGCGGCTGACGGCGGAGCGAATCTGCGCCTCGGAATCCCCGCGGGCGGCGGCTCGTGCGGCCGTTCGCGCGGACTCCTCCACTTTCAGCTGCGCAACCCCCGTAGAGGCGGCACCCAGGCAGAGGGCGAGCACCACCGTCACGGCGGGTAGGGCAACCGCAAATTCGGCGGTAATCACACCCTCTTCTGCTGGGCTCTTGTGCGGGGTTGAGGGTGCCGATTCCGCCCCGACTTTTCCTGCGAGACGAGCGCACCGCAAAGCACCCAAATTCACATGAGCATTCATTCTTTATTCCTCCTTTCTGACTTGATTTTCCAGGACTTCCAATACCTAGAAGCAAACCCTACGCGGGTTCACCAAAGGTTCTAGAGCAGCCCCGTATTGCCCGCAATCGACAGGGCGTTACGCACAATATCCAGGAGCATGGAACGCACCTCATCCGACTTGAGAATCAGCACCAGCAGACCCGCGAAACCGACCGCCGCGAGCATCACAATGCCGTACTCCGCGGTGGAGGCGCCTTCCTCCGGGTCACCCGCGGGGGCGTAGTCTTCGAGCGCCTTTTCGTGCCCCTCAGCGGGCACATATTCGGTGCAGCCGGGCGCGTGCTCACCCAGGCTGCGGCAGGTAGCGCCGCATTCGTCCAGGGTGCAGCCCTCGGCGAGCGCGCGGGCAATGGTCAGCGCCTGGTCGGGGTTCAGACGGTCCGTGTTCATATCAATCTCCATTTCGTTAGGGTCAATCCTGGGGCCGGCATGCTTCTGTTCAGCGCCGGCGGAAAGTTCAGCGTCACTGAAAAGCTCGGTATCAGTGAAAAGCTCGGGACATTCTTCGCGCAGCTGCTTCATGGTGGTTGCGATGGCAACGGACAGCGGCACGGGACCCAGAATGGTCTGCGTTTCAGCGCCCTGCACGGCACCGAGCGCGGCGGGCTGAATTTCGCTCGGAATGCCACCCGGAGCACCGACCGGGGCGTTGCCCGGAGCGCCGACAGCGTGCAGGTCGTGGCGGATTGCTTCGCAGAGGGTGTTCGTCATTGGTTTTCCTTTCGTTGTGCCCTGAACATTCGGGGCGGAGTGGGTGCTCGTCTGCGTTCTTGGCAGATGGGCGAAGGTCTAAACTTTTCAGCATTTCGGCTTGTCGACAGTGCTTATGGGCTTGGTTCTCTAGCCGGTCAGCGTGGGTAGTAGCGAAATGAGGATGGGCACAATACCCAGACAGATAAAGGCGGGCAGCGAGCACAGTCCGAGGGGTACCACGAGCGCTACGGAGAGCTTTCCGGCGGCGCGTTCTGCCGCGCGGCGTTCGCTGAGGCGGTGCGCATCGGCTAGGGAGAGCAACAGCGCCGTGCTGGGTGCACCGCCCGTGTAGGCGGGGGCGAGCGCATCCCGCAGCTCACCGAAGGTTCCCGCCGCGGAGCCCGACCAGGCGCTCCCCCAGCCGCTGCCCATCTGCAGGCGCTGGCAGACCGTGTGCAACGCTCGGCTGTTGAGCGCCTCGGCGAGGGTGCCCAGGGCGGCGAGCGGTGCGAGCCCGGCGCGTAGTTGCGCGGCGAGCAGTTCCAGCACGAGGGCGGTATCAACAGGCGGCACGTTCGAGGTTTGTTCGACTCCATTACTTGCCGCGCTCTCCACCTCCGCCCGATGCACGAGCGCGGCGGTCCAGCGGCGCCCGGCGAAGGCGAGCCCCAGCCCGAGCATGCCGGTGAGCGCTCCGAGAATGGATCCGGTCAGCACGCCCACGGGGTCGCTTCCCATGAGCACCCCCAAGCCGAGGCCGAGCAACGGTAGCCAGGAGAGAATCCTGCCGGTGGCGCGCGGTGCGGCGAGAGCGCTCTGCCTGCCCAGGAGCGCGTCGATGCGTTCTTCGGCGTGTTCGGCGGCGCGTTCCAGGCTCGTGGCGAGCGGCGCACCGGCGCTCTCGCTCATGCGCAGGCTCAGCTGCAGGTCGTGCAGGCGCTCGCGGCTGTGCGGGCGCATCCGGGTGCTATTTTCGAGCAGCTGGGCGCAGGCGAGGTGCGCGGGGGCACCCCAGGAGGTAACCGTGGCGAGAGCCTGCGTGAAGCGGCGGATATCTTCGGCGCACCGCTTGTGCCCGTAGTCTTCGGAAAGGGGCGAGAGGCCTCGTGCCCGTCGGGGTCGGGCGCTTTTCCGGGCGGCTGTTTTCTTCGCGCGCGTTTTCCCCGTACCCGGCACCAGCTCGTTCTCCCCGAACTGTCCGAGTTGCCCGGAGCCCGGGTCGGCGTGCACCGCCTCCTGCAGGGGGATGCCGGCGCGCAGGCTCAGGGCGAGGGTGCGTAGCATGAGCGGCCACATGCGCATTTCCTCGGCGCTGGCTGCTCCGGCGATGCGCCCAGCTAGGCGCTCAGACCAGCGTTCGCGAAGGCTTCCGTTGCTCTTCTCGTTCTGCTTCATTGCTTCCTCCTTTCACGTTTTCTGCTTCCCCCATTTCGGGGGCTAGTACCCAACATCAGACCCGGTAGAAATACGCCTGACCTGCAGGTACTCTTCACTCCCCTGTGTGGCGGGGTGCAGGCTGTAGATACCCTCGATGCGGCGGCGACCATCCCGGTGTTCCAGGTGAATAATGCGTTCAAAAGCCGTCGCTGTATGTAGAGCGACCGTTCTACTATCCAGTCCGGCGAGCGCACCCAGGGCACACAAACGCAGGGGCACCGCCTGCGCGCTATTGGCGTGCAGAGTCGTTCCAGCACCGCGGTGACCGGTGTTCATGGCGGTCAGCAGGTGCACCACCTCCGCGCCGCGACACTCACCAACCACGAGCCGATCCGGGCCCATACGCAACGCCTGTACAATCAGCTCACCCAACCCGATTTCACCGGCGCCTTCGGAGTTAGCGGCACGGGTTTTGAGGGCAATAACCTGCTCATGCTGCGGCGCGAGTTCCGGGGTGTCTTCGAGCAGAATGAGGCGCTCCTGCGGCGTACACAGCCCCAGCAGGGCATTGAGCAGGGTGGTTTTGCCGGTGCCGGTGCCCCCGCTAATGAGGAATCCGCGGCGTTCGGCAATCATGCGGCGCAGGTAGGCAGCGGTCGCCTCATCGCACAGCCCCGCGGCCTGCAACTGCGCCAGGGTGGGGCGCTCGCGGGCGGGTAGGCGCACGGAGAGCCGGGTGCGTTCGCTCAGCGGCGGGATAATCGCGTGGATGCGCCTGCCGTGCTCGTCGCTAATGTCAGCCGCCGGATGCGCGGCATCCAGCTGCCCGCCGTGCCTGCGGATGAGCCGCTCGGCAAGGTCACGCACGCGCCGCTTATTGCCGAGGCTCAGCGCCACGGGACGGGTGGTTCCGTTGATGCCCACCCAGATATCGCAGGGCGAGTTCACGTAAATATCGGTGATGGTTCCGGCGCGTTGCCCCTCGTCAAGGAGCAGGTCGAGGGCGCCGAGGCCGTAGAGTTCCGCCGCGAGGTAGCGCAGCGCAGTCTGCCGGTTGACGGGCACGTATTCCACGCTGGGGTAGCTCCAGGAGGCGGGCGCGGCTTGCACCGTTTTGGTGCGGAATTTTCGGGGCTTCGTCACATTAGTTCTGTCTGCGCCCGTTCCTTCTGCGTTCATGTTCCCCCAGGCATTCCCCTGGCATCCGCCGTCGATGGTGCAGGTTGCCTCATCCACGGCGTTTTCGAGAATCTCGCGGAGGGGCTGGGATTCTTGGAGTAACCCACCGCCCGCGGCACTCGCGGTGTTTGCACTGCCCGCGACGGTTGCGTCACCTGCGGGCGGCCGCTCCCCTGCCTTCTCGACCGTCTTCTCAACCCCGGCGCTAAATCCAGCACTGAAACCGCCGCTAAAACCGCCCAGGGCGATAGCACTCATCTGCGGCGAGCGCAGAATCAGCTCGCGGGCGTGCAGGGCGACGGCGCGGGCGCGATAGTCTTCGGGAATGAGCAGGGCGGGCAGCGAGTGCGCGCGGGTGTTCTGGACGCCCGTATTCTGTATGCCCGTATTCTGTGCGCCCGACTGATTCACGCCCTGTGCGGCACGCGGCGGGCAGCCGTTGGGGCTGCCGGGATTGTTGGCAGGGTGCCCGGCGGGATTGTTGAAGGGGTTCATGGCGGGGTTCATGACTCTAGGAGAGCATTGCACCCGCCTCGATTTTTAAGAGAATGAGCGTTCTGTGGATAACTCTTCGCGCACCCCCGAAATATCCACGATGCACGCACCTCAAACGAACAAAACGCACGCATCCGGCGCTTTTATGACAAACCACTCGTAAATTCTGGTGATAACCACGCACCACCCGTTCTACCGACACATCCTCGATAATGGAAGAATGTACGTTCTGCTCAGTCCTGCCACCGGCGCGGGTATTACCGCCCAGACCGGCACCCCCGCGCACCCGGTCACGTCGGCTATTGCCGCGGGTGCGTCGTCGCGCGGTGCTCAACCGGTGACCTCGTGGGGTGCTTTTCATTTTTCGGCGCCGACCGCTGAACAGTTGCAGGACCCGACCTTTATTCCGCGGATTACGCGGGCGGATCGGGTGAGCGCGGCGAATCTTCCGGCGTATGTGCGAGAGGTAGAGCGGCAGGCGGCAGATTCGGTACAGGCGCGTTTCCCCCGCTGGATTTGGGCTGATACCCGCCACGTTGACCCGCTGCTTCTGCGCCGCGGGGTGCGGGTGCATCTGTGCCATGATTTGCGTCTGGTGCAGCGAATTTTGGTGACTGCCGCTACGCATCCGAGCGGTTTTGTGGAGTACAGCCCGGTGCTAGATCTTTCTGATGTGCGTGAGGCGGCCGAGCCTCAGGGGTATCTGCCGATGGCGCGGCAGATTCAGGGTCAGGAGGAGCTGTTCGGCGCTGATTTTTTGAGTGCCCCCGCTACCAGCACCGCCCAGTCCCCCACCGATTCCTCCCCGGACTTCCTGGAGGCGGCGCCTCATGAGCCTTTTGCCCCGCAGTTGGCGGCGGGCCCGGTGACTCTGCTACCGGAGCATCCGGTGGTGCGTGTACTGATGCGTGAGTGGCTGGCGCAGGCGCGCGCTATTAGCGAGTCAAGGCACCCGGAGCGGCTGCGTCTTTTGGCGGCGGCTGAGTCTGCCGGTGCGCTGGTGGCGGCTGAGATTGGTTATTACGGCATCCCATTTAATGTGCAGGCGCATCATGAGCATCTGTGCGAGTTGTTGGGTCCGCGTCCGGTGCCTGGTGAGCGTCCGCAGAAGATGCAGGAATTGGCGGAGCAGATTCAGCGCATGCTGTTTATGCCGTCGTTGAACCCGGATTCGCCGCAGGATCTTTTGCGTGCTCTGCAGTCTGCGGGGGTTTCGGTGAAGTCTACGCGGTCGTGGGAGTTGAAGAGTTGGGCGGATGCGATTCCGGCTCAGCGGGAAAAGCGCTGGGCGCTGATTGACCCGATTCTGCGTTATAAGAAGCTGTACCGTATTTGGACTGCTAACGGCTGGACGTGGGCTGATACGTGGGTTTCTGAGGGTGCGTTCCGCCCGCATCTTGAGGTGGGTGGCGCCGCGACCGGGCGTTGGGGCGCTTCCGGCGGTGGTGCGTTGCAGCTTCCGGCGGAGATTCGTCAGGCGGTGCAGGCGCCGGAGGGTCAGGTGCTGACGGTGACGGACGGCTCGCAGATTGAGCCGCGTATTTTGGCGGCGTTGAGCCGTGATGAGGCGCTCGCTTCGGCGGGTCGTGGCGCTGACCTGTATGCGGGTATTGCCGAGCTGGCGCGCCTGAAGGGTGTGGGTTTGACGGAGCGTTCCCACGCGAAGGTGGGCATGCTGGCGATTATGTATGGCGGTCGCAGCGGGGAGATTGGTGCCCTGTTGCCGCATGTGGCGGCGCTTTTTCCGCAGGCGATGGAGTTTACGGAGCGTGCGGCTCGTATTGGTGAGTCGGGCGGTCAGGTGACGACTTTTTTGGGTCGTACGTCCCCGCCGGTGGATGAGCGTTTCCGTGAGATTGTGGCTGATCGGTCTTCGCCAGCGGCTGAGTCGCGTGCGGTGTCGACTGCGCGTGCGCACGGGCGTATGACCCGCAATTTTATTGTGCAGGGTACGGCGGCGGAGTGGGCTCTGTGCTGGATGGGCGCGGTGCGTTCTCGTCTGTTGTCGGAGCGGATTTTTGGTATGTCAATGCGCACCCGCATTGTGTATTTTTTGCACGATGAGCTTCTGCTGTGCGGCCCCGAGCTGGAGGCGGATCGCGTGGAGCGTATTGTGCGTGAGGGCGCTGCGGAGGCGGCGCGTCTGCTGTTCGGTCGGGTGCCGGTTGATTTTCCGGTGTCGGTGGCGCGGGTACACAGCTACGCTGAGGGTAAATAAATAATCTGCGGTAAATAATCAGCGGCATATAGGCGGCACCGTGCAACAAAAAAATAGGGGCGGCGGGTAGCTTCGTTCAAGCTACCCGCCG
>NZ_KV813784.1:24838-67040 GCF_001813725.1 Rothia sp. HMSC072B04
GCGGGTAGCTTCGTTCAAGCTACCCGCCGCCCCTATCTGCGCACTATTCTGATCCCTATATCCGCTGGTCAGGCGTTTTATTTTGCGATGAGCTTTACTCCTCGTAGCCGGGTGCCGGGCGCATCTTTTTCTGATCCCAGGGCACGGTCCAGCCGAGCGAGTCGAAGATCCGGTCCAGCAGAATTGCGGTGAATCCCCAGACGGTGAATTCTTCGCCGCCGGGCATGCGCACCTCGAAGGCGGGGGTGCGGTGTGAGGTGCGGCCGCGTTTGACGTAGGCGGTGTGCCGGTTGGCGGGGTTGAGCAGGTCGCGCACGGGCACGCGGGCGATGAGTGCGGACTCGTTGTGGTCGACGACTTCGACGGGCACGGGGCTGTTCCACCAGCCGATGACGGGGATGACCATGAAGTTGCTGATGGGTAGCGGCAGGGTGTGCAGCTGGCCGAGGATCTGCACGCCGGCGGGGTCGAGCCCAGTTTCTTCGACCGCCTCACGCAGGGCGGCGATGTGGGCGACGGGTTCGCCGGTGGTTTCGGCGAGCGCGTAGTCTTCGGGGTCGATTTTGCCGCCGGGGAAGGCGGGCTGACCGGCGTGTGAGCGCAGGGTTGCGGCACGTACGAGGAGCAGTACATCCAGGTCGGCGCTGACGTTGTCGGGGCAGCCGTCAAATTCGCCGGTGGAGGGCGAGTTATCGAGCACGCCGAAGAGGATCAGCACGGCGGCTTCTTTGCTCAGGGGGCTGGCGGGTGCGCTGCGCAGCAGGGCTTGGACGTCGAATTCCACGCCGCCCTCTGCGAGAGCCGCCAGTGCCTGCTGGGCGGGGTGCTGTGCATCCTGCCCCGCCGGTTCGGGTTGCGCTGGTCCGGGTTGTACCGACTGCTCGGGTGCGCTCATCTGTGTACCTCTCTTCTGCGCGGCTGCATTCCGGTTCAGGTGCCGTTAGGCGCTGAGCGGGTAGCCTTCTGCCATGAGTTCGCGGCGGGTTGCGCCCTGCAGGAATCGCAGGTGCAGGTCTTCTCGACCGGGTGCCATTTCGTATTTCATGAGTTTACGTGCTGCTTGTTCGTTCGTCTCCCCGGCGCCATAGGACGGGCAGAGGTCGGCGACGGGGCATACGCCGCAGGCGGGCTTTTTGGCGTGGCAGATGCGGCGGCCGTGGTAGACCATGCGGTGTGAGAAGAGCGTCCAGTCTTTGCGTTCGATGAGTTCGGCAACGTCTTTTTCGACCGTCTCGGGGGCGTCTGCGGTGGTGAATCCCATGCGGCGGGCGAGGCGGCCGAAGTGGGTATCTACGGTCAGTCCGGGCATGTCAAAGGCGTTTCCGAGGACCACATTCGCGGTTTTGCGACCGACACCGGCGAGTTCTACGAGCTCTTCGAGGGTTGAGGGAACCTGCCCGTTGTGGCGTTCTACGAGCTGCTGGGAGAGGGTGACGATGGAGCGTGCCTTGGCGCGGTAGAAGCCGAGGGACTGAATGTAGGGTTCGACTTCTTCGGTACGTGCGGAGGCGAGTGCGGCGGCGTCCGGGTAGCGTGCGAAGAGTGCACCGGTGACGGAGTTGACGCGCACGTCGGTGGTTTGTGCCGAGAGCACGGTGGCGATGAGCAGTTCGAAGGGGTTGTCGAAGTCGAGTTCTGCGACGGCGTAGGGGTAGGTTTCGCCGAGGATGCGGTTGATTTTGCGGGCGCGGCGCACAGTGGCGAGGTGGCTTTCGGGTGCGCGGGCGTTGAGGCGGCGTGCGGCGGCTGCGGCTTTGAATTCGGGGACGAATCGGATCTGCAGGGGCGATTCGGTGTTCTCTGCCGCGCTGTTTTCTGCCGCAGTGTTCTGTGCCGTGGTGTTCTCTACTTCGGTGCGGGTGGCGTTCTCGGTCATAGCGCGAGGGTACCGGGCTTTGGGTGCGGGCGGTAGCGAGGTTCACCGTACTTGGCCCGCTCCCCATCATTTTCTGGGCAGTTCGCGTCGGCTAGCGCTCAGCGGGCGCTCGCTGTGCCACACTGGTTTTATGTCAGATACGATTTTTGTGCTTAATGGACCGAATTTGAACCTGCTTGGGCAGCGCCGCCCCGAGGTGTACGGCTACACCACTCTGCACGATATTGAGCGTATGGTGCGTGAGCGCGCGGCGGATCATGGTTTTGATGTTGAGTTTATGCAGTCGAATCATGAGGGCGCGCTGGTGGATGAGATTCAGCGTGCTCGTACTCGTGGCGCGGCGATTATTATCAACCCGGCGGCGTACACCCACACGTCGGTGGCGCTGCATGATGCACTGGAGGCGGCTGAGCTTCCGGTGGTTGAGGTGCATCTGTCGAATGTGCATCGTCGTGAGCAGTTCCGTCATCATTCGTTTGTGTCGCCGCAGGCTACCGCGGTGATTGCCGGTGCGGGTGCGTACGGCTATGTCATGGCGGTTGATTTCCTGGCGCAGCATCTGGCGGAATAACAGCGCGCCGCCTCCTTTCGTTAAATAGTTCAGGCTCCCGTTCCTCGCTAGAGGTTCGGGAGCCTGAATGTTTTTGTTAGCTACTTGCGGCAGGTGCCGGTGGAGACTGCGGCGGTGTTGTCGCCACCTTCAGCCAGTGCCTGCTTGAGGGTGCTTGCGGTGATGGCGTAGCCGGTCTGGCCGGTGGTTGCCTTACCGAAGATCACGCCGACCACGTTGCCGTTTTCGTCGAGGACGGGGCCGCCGGAGTTGCCGTGTTGCACGTCGGCTGCCAGTTGGTAGACCTGGCGCATGGCGTTGGCGCGGCCGGTGTCGGCATCGATGGTTTGGGTGTTGCCGATGCCCTGCACGGTGGCGGGCAGTGCCTTGAACGGGCCGCCCTTGGGGTAGCCCATGAAGGTTACAAGGCTACCTGCGGTGGCGTTGGTGCCGATGGTCAGCGGTTCGAGCGGCAGCTTGGGCACGCTGATGAAGGCGAGGTCCTGTTCGGTATCCATGTAGACGACGGTGCCGGGCCAGGTGCGGCCGCGGGAGTCCTGCACGACCGGGGAGGTCACGCCGGCGACCACGTGGGCGTTGGTGACGACCAGGCCGTTGTCCGCCACGAAGCCGGAGCCGGTGGAGGTGTAGCCGCACTGCTCTGCGGCACCCAGAATCTCAACGACGGAGGCAGCCGCCCGGTCCAGTGCCGCGGATTCTACGGTCTGGGTGGGGGCGCTGGTTTCGGGGGCGATGAGCTGGCTGACTTCCGGGATGGTTCCGAAGGCGAGCACGTCATTGCGTACCGTGTTGATGCGGTCCTTGACGACCTCGGGGGTGGAGGCGACCATCCAGGAGAGGGTCTTGGATTCGCTGAGCGCAGTGTTGAGCTGCGGGATGGGTACGGTGCGCATGGAGATGGTCAGCACTACCATGACCAGGGCGCAGGCGGCGAGGTTCAGCACGCCGCCGAAGAAGCGTTCAATGCCCTTGAGCGGGGTGATGTCAGTGACGCGGCGGATGGTGCGCCCGGCAAGGATACCGAGCCACTGTCCGATGGTCAGGCAGATGACGAGCACACCGACGGCGGTAATGAGGCTCCACTGGGATCCCACGGATGCCACGGCGAGGGGCACGAGCCAGGCTGCGGCGCAGACGCCCAGGCCCAGGCCGAGGAAGGTTCCGAGGGTGGTGAAGAATCCGCTGCGGACTCCGGCGAGGAAGTAGAGCAGCAGAATGATGGGGATAGCAATATCAAGCAGGTTGATGCCAGTCGTCACGACTAATTGCCTCCTTGGTGGGTAGAAGTGGTCACGGTGTGCCCATTGTGGTTGGTGCGGGCTGTGCCCGGTGAGTGTGGCGGCGCATTAACACCCAGTGGTGGGTGCGGCGGGCTTGTGTTCCCGGGGTTTTGGGCTCGGGTTTCTGCCTCGTCGCATCGTACCGTGTGTGGAGGCGGTGCGCCTCCTGGTCATGAGGGTGTCTGCGTGCTTGGTACCGAAAAAAGTACACACCTGAATGCCTGATATTAGGTGCTGAACCTGTGGGTAAGCTTTGAATTTTCTCGGAAGAAATAACTTTTGCTGTAAAGCTCGCCCTATCGGAATGCACAAACAGCTTTTTTAGGGTACGCTCATATCAGTTGAATATGTCACACTAGCTTGAGCCTTCTCACATTTCAGATGTTGAGACGCATGGCACCGGTTCGGGCTCACTCACTGAACATTTACGAGCTTCGGCTCATCACCTCACATCTAGGAGAACTTTATGGATCTCGAGATCCTCCGTCGTACCCCTCTCTTTGCTAACCTCGACGACGCAGCTTTCGCTCTGCTGACCGATGACATTCAGGAGATTGACCTCTCCCGCAACGCTGTCCTTTTCTACGAGGGTGACCAGGACGATCAGCTCTTCGCTGTGCTCTCCGGTAAGGTCAAGCTGGGCCGTACCGCCGCTGACGGCCGCGAGAACATGGTCGCGATTATGGGTCCCGGTGATGTTTTCGGCGAGATGGCTCTCTTCGACCCCTCGCCCCGTTCGACCAACGCTGTGGCTGTTTCTGAGACCCGCTTGGCTGCCATCAAGCACGAGTCCTTCAAGCGCGCACAGCAGCTGGATCCCTCGATTTCCGATCAGGTCATTAAGACTCTGGCTCGCCGCCTGCGCCACGCTAACGAGGCACTGGCTGACCTGGTCTTCTCCGACGTTCCCGGCCGCCTCGCTAAGGCACTGCTGGACCTGGCTGACCGCTTCGGCCGCCCCGCAACCGACGGCGTGCTCGTTGCTCACGAGCTGACTCAGGAAGAGCTGGCACAGCTGGTTGGCGCATCCCGCGAGACCGTGAACAAGGCTCTTGCCGAGTTCGTTTCTCGCGGCTGGATCCGCCTGGAGGCACGCGCAGTTGTCATTCTGGACCTGCCCCGCCTGCGCCAGCGTTCCCGCTAAGGTCTCTTTGAGTTAGGGCATTCTAGGACGCCCTCGCTAAAAGACGCACGACTTAAATAAATCAGGAGCCATTTCCCTCTGCATGGGGAAATGGCTCCTGATTTCTTTAACGCTTCATCTCGAAAGCAAGTGTAGGCGGCAGCTCGCTAGAGCACGCCCATTGCGCCGGTGTACATGGAACCGGTCGTAGCCGGAACCACCTCGGTGAAGGAGAGCATGCACGCACCATTGTGGGTGACGAGCACGGGCTTCTTCACCTCAATCTTGCGGCGCTTCGACAGCCACGCCACGGAGGTCTGAGCCTTCGCCAGCGATTCGAGCATGCACATCACACCGGGGGTGATGAGCTGGTCGAGGGTACGGCCCACCGTATTGGACTGACCGATGCGGTCACCGAGTTCGCTGGTGTCCTTAGCTTCGAGCAGTTCACGCACGTTCAGCCAGTCGCCCCACACACCCTTACCGAGCAGCAGCTTCGGGTCCTGGCCTACGGGTAGCGCCGTGGTGAAGTAGGCGATATCGTAGCGCTTGAGGAAGAAGTCCGGCGACTGCCAACGCGCGACCGGGCGCAACAGGTCGGCGCGCACGCTCAGACCACTGGAGGTCAAGAAGTTAGAGAAGCTCTTGTCCTGCTCGGCAACCGCTTCACGCCACGCCATGAGCTCGGGGGTGCTGGAGCGTTCCACCACGTCCTGATCGTCCTCGCCAGCGAGCAGAATGCCGGTCTCTTCGAAGGACTCACGCACGGCAGCCATGACGCTGCGGCGTGCCTGAGTTACGTCAGAGAAGTGGAACTGCTCTTCCCAGTATTCGGCACCGGGGCCGACCCAGGATGCAGACTCATCATCACCGGGAAGAGCCGTACCACCGGGGAAAGCCACCACACCCAGCGGAGAGGTGCCGGGGCGGTAGGTCAGAATCGTTTCGAGGCCGTTGTCACCATCGCGCACAAAAATGACGGATGCCGCCTGGCGCATCGTGCAACCGGTCGCACCTTCGTTACCGCCTTCACGCCAACTTTCGGCGGCGGTGCGCATGAACTCGGGAATAGTGTAGAGACGCTGGATGCAGGAGGTTCGCGGGTTAGCCGCAGACTGGCGGCCGGTAAACATGCGGGGGCGCTCCACGCCTTCAGCCGGGGTGGGGGTGCCGAAGCGGCGTTCCTGCACCGGCAGGGGTAGAGTCTTGATGTTTTGGGCGGTGCCGTTGTCCTGTGCGGATTTGGTGTATGCAGTCTTGTCAGGAGCGTCCTGCGCTGCCCGCTGAGCCTGGGCAGCACGAATAGCAGACAGCGGCAGCGCGCCGGTGTACAGATTAGACATATTCAACAATGATCTCGACCTCTACGGGCGAGTCCAAGGGAAGAACAGGAACACCCACGGCGGAGCGGGCATGCTGGCCTGCCTCGCCGAAGATTTCGCCGAGCAGTTCGGAGGCGCCGTTAATGACGGCGGGCTGAGCGGTGAAGTTCACCTCAGATGCCACGAAGCCGACAACCTTCACGACGCGCTGCACGCGGTCCAGGTCGCCAATGACGGACTTGACCGCTGCCAGGGCATTGAGCAGGCAGATACCCGCGTACTTCTTCGCATCCTCGGGGGTCACGAAGCCTTCAGCGCCGGAGTCGGAAACCTTACCGGTTTCGGGCAGAGCACCCTCAACGAAGGGCAGCTGACCGGAGGTGTACACGTAGGAGCCGGACGTAACAGCCGGAACGTAGGCTGCAACGGGGGCGGGTGCTACGGGCAGTTCGTAACCGAGTTCGCGGATACGTGCTTCAATACGGGATTCAGTCATGATTACTCCAGAAGGATGGCGGGTGCTGGCACCCAAACGGTGATAGGGGAAATGCTGTAAATCTAAACGCTACTGATATTCAGGCAGCTGTTAAATGGCTAACCGGCGGTCTTCCTCATCTATTCCCGCGCTCCCCTAGTTATAGGAGGGCCGGGATAGCGAGGTGACCGCCGGGTACGCTGCTCTTAGTCAGCCTTCTCGCGCTTAAAGTAGGCGATGGGGTTGCCCTGAGTCAGAGCGACCATGTTCGACGCGGGGGTTGCGCCAGCCGGTGCGGATGCGCCGGGGAGAACGGTGACGAGCTCCCAGCCGTCTTCACCCCAGTTGTCGAGGATTGCCTTGGTCGTGTGGATCATCAGCGGTACAGTTGCGTATTCCCATTTCTTCATACCCTCTAGACTAGCTTTCAGGGTCGAATAAGTAAAAGGGATTTACTATGGTTTCGGTCAATGTCCGGCGCTTTTGGGGGCTTTATTCTCAGGGCTGAGGTGCCCACCTCCCTGTGGGGTGCCGAGACGGGCCTTCTCTCACAGCTTCATGGGATAAACTGAATGAATGGCTTCATCTAAGAAAACCCGTGCGCGTCGCCGCCCGGGAGATTTTTTGCAGTTCCTCGCGTTCAGCGTGATTGCCGGTTTCCTCGCGGCAATTATTGTCGTACCCCCGGCAGTGAGTGCCGGTATGGTCGCGAACGCGTCGATGTCATGGTTCCAGGACCTTCCTGACGACATTGCCGATGGCATCTCCTCCCGTCCTTCTACTATTTACGCTGCTGACGGCAAGACCGAAATCGCAACCTTCTTTGAAGAGAACCGTGAACCGGTCAAGCTGGATCAGATTTCTCAGCACATGAAGAACGCTATCGTCTCGGTGGAGGACCGCGACTTCTACAACCACGGTGCTGTCTCCGCTATCGGTATCGGTCGTGCGTTCCTGAACAACATCATTAACTCCAACAGCGGCCGCCGTCAGGGTGCATCCACCCTGACCCAGCAGTACGTTAACAACCTCATTGTTGACTCCGCTGTGGCTCGTGGTGAGGACGCAACCGCAACCCTGAACGGTAACAAGACCTACGCCGCAAAGATTCGCGAGATGAAGCTTGCGATTTCTATGGAGCAGAACAAGTCTAAGGACGAAATCCTTGAAGGCTACCTGAACATCGTGAACCTTGGTGGTTCGAACTACGGTGTTGAGGCTGCTGCACAGTACTACTGGGGTATTTCCGCTAAGGACTTGAACGTGGCTCAGTCCGCGCTTCTTGCCGGTCTGGTGCAGGCACCGAACGTGTACGATCCGACCGTGAACCCCGAGCTCGCCCGTGAACGCCGCGACATCGTTCTGGGCACCATGCTCCGCGACGGCAAGATTTCCGACAAGGAATACAGCGACGCCATCGCCAGCGACATTAAGCTCAACGTCCATACCAAGTCCCAGGGTTGCTCCCTGGCAGGCGACAAGGCGTTCTTCTGCCGTTACGTGGTCAACTACCTGCTGCAGGATGAGTCCCTCGGCGCAACCGCTGAGCTGCGTAACACCGCCATCAAGCGTGGCGGCCTGAAGATCGTGACCACCCTCAACCCCGAGGCTCAGACCGCGGCTAAGCAGGCAGTTGACTCCACCCAGCCGGCAGCAACCAACTGGAACGACGTGAACTCCGCCCTGACCAGTGTTGAGCCCGGTACCGGTCGCGTCATCGCGATGGCGCAGAACACCGAGCTCGGTAGCCCCGCAGACGCAAACGACCACTCCAAGACCGAGTACAACTACAACGTTGATAGCGCCTACGGTGGTACCCGCGGCTTCCAGCCCGGTTCGACGTTCAAACCGATTATTCTGGCTCAGTGGCTCATCAGCGGCCGCGGCGCTAACGCTACAGTGAACGGTACCCAGCTGTTCTGGCCCACCAGCTTCGGTTGGAACGCCAAGTGCTACGACGGCGGTAAGTACTACTACACCGGTCAGCCGAACGGCTGGTCCTATAAGAACGCAGTCAACGGCGGTCTGACCTACGGTACCGCTGCGTATGGTATTCGCCAGTCGTTGAACTCGTACCTGTACGGCATGCTCTCCCAGCTTGACCTGTGCGATGTGCACGACCTGTCGATTAAGATGCACGCCCTGGACGGTACCGGCGAACCGCTGCACAGCATCCCCGACCTGGGTACCAACATTGGTGGTACCAAGTACGGTATCTCCCCGCTGACCAGCGCATCCATGTACGCTATCTTCGCTTCTGAGGGTAAGTACTGCACCCCGCGCCCCATCGAGAAGATCACCAAGACCAACGGTGAAACCATGAAGGAATACCAGAACCAGTGTGAGCAGGTCCTGGATCCGGACATCGCGAACGGTGTCAGCTGGGTTCTGAAGGGCGTTATCCAGCCTGGCGGTTCCGCATCCCAGCGCGGTATTGGTCTGCCGAACGGTTCGGCTGCGAAGACCGGTACGAACGATAACTCCTCCCAGACCTGGCAGGTTGGCTACACTCGTGGCCTGTCCACCGCGTCTTGGGTTGGTTCTAACAACCTCGGCTTCCGCTCCCTGAACGGTGTGGGCATTAACGGTCGAGTCCTCGAGTACGTCGATGGTGCAACCTACGCGGGTGCACAGTGGCAGTCGTTCATGAAGACGATGGCACCGAAGTACAACACGAAGGACTTCACTGCCCCCAGCGATAAGATTCTGTCGTACAGCTAGAATCACAGCTCATCAGCTGAAGCCTGAAAGGCGATTGATAATGTGTGAAAACGCAGTCAACGCCCGCGTCCCCGTGGCGGTCCCCGGCGCACGCGGCTCCTCCCCGCTCCTAAAGAAGGTAGCGGGGGCGGTAGCCGCCACTGCAGCCTTGGGGGCCGCCACGGCGGCGTATGGGCATTTTATTGAGCTGAACAATTTTCAGCTCCGCACCGAGTCCCTGCCGGTGCTGCCCGCCGGTAGCCCCGACTTCAGGATTCTGCATATTTCGGATATGCACATGATTCCGGGCCAGCAGAAGAAGATTGATTTCATGCACTCGCTGGCTGCCCTGGAGCCAGATTTGGTGATGAACACGGGCGATAATCTCTCCCACGTGGACGGTATGGGTCCGCTACTGGAGGCGCTCGACCCGCTCATGGATTTCCCCGGCGTGTTTGTGCCCGGCTCGAATTGCTATTTCGCGCCCGTCTTCAAGAACCCGGCGCGTTACCTGTGGCAGCCGCGCACCCCGCAGATGATTGAGGAAGGCTCGCGTGTAGCCCTGCCCATTGAGCGGATGCACGACGCCTTCGAGTCGCGCGGCTGGACGGGTCTAATCAATCGCTACGATACGCTGAACCTCAAGGGTCTGCGCCTGGAGTTCTCCGGTGTGGATGACCCGCATCTGCGTTACGATGAGCACCCCGGATTCGCCCCCGGCGCCTTTGACGAGAGTGCTGAGCCGAGCGTCCGTATCGGCGTGGCGCACGCCCCCTATATGCGTACTCTGCATCGCTTCGTGCAGGACGGTGCGCAGGCTATTTTTGCCGGTCATACGCACGGCGGTCAGGTCTGTCTGCCCGGCGGTCATGCCCTGGTCAGCAATTGCGATTTGCCGCCTTCGCGTGCGAAGGGTGTCAGTAAGCAGTCCGGTATTCCGGTTCAGGTTTCTGCCGGTTTGGGCACCTCTCGTTTTGCGCCGGTCCGTCTGTTCTGCCCGCCGGAGGCAATCCTGGTGACCCTCACAGCTCGTGGTCAGGAGCAGGGTGCCTCCGCTACCGCAGTGGGTGGTCGTCTCTAATGTCTGAGGCTTCTACAGCACACACGGCTAAGCGCCGCCGTAACCCCTTCTTGGAGACGGCGAGCGAACCGACCCCCGACCCGATCGACTACGCGCACGGTCAGCGTGCCCCGCACACCCTCGCCGCGTATGCGCGTCCGATTCGTGTGCGCTGGGGCGTGGGTCTGCTCGTGGCGTTCGGTGCCGGTGCCCTTGAGATTTCCATCCCGCAGGTACTGCAGATTATTGTGGATCATCTCTCGCAGAGCACCACCGAGAGCGCCATCTGGATTGCCGGCGGCCTGGTGCTTCTGCTGGGTATTGCGCACGCCTCCTTCATGTATTGGAGGCGCTGGCTGATTGTGGACCCGACCTCCACGATTGAGCTGTCCATGCGCATGAATTTCTTTGACCGCCTGCTCAGCGCCCCGCTTTCTCTGCTGGATCGTTGGCCCTCCGGTCAGTTGCTGACCCGCTCCATGAGCGATCTGGGGACGATTCGCCGTTGGTTGTCTTTCGGTATCGTTCAGATGCTGACTGTTGCGGTGATGTTCCTGGTCGGTGGCTTCTTCATGCTGCGTTCTTCGCCGTCTCTGGCGCTGGTGTTCGTGGTGACCGTGCCTATTCTGGTGCTGTCGCTGGTGAACTTCACCCGCAAGTACTACCGCGCTTCACATGAGATTCAGCAGATGACGGGCGACCTCTCCACCCGTATTGAGGAGTCGGTGCGCGGCATCCGCGTGATTAAGGCGCTGGGCCGCTCCCCCGAGCAGATTCAGGAATATTCCGAGTCGGTGGACGCCCTGCAGGTGCGCGAGTACGGCAGGTCGATGCTGGTGGCTCGTGTTGCCCTGTACCAGGGCCTGATCGTGGGTGTCTCTACGGCGGTGGCGCTGGCTGTGGGCGCTTCGCAGGTTGCGGCAGGCACCTTGAGCCTGGGTGCGATGACCGCCTACTTTGCGGTGCAGACGACCGTGCTCAGCCACGTGACGCGCTCGACCGCGCTGATGTCTGCCTATTTGAGCTATAAGGTGGCGTTGGAACGCCACAACGAGGTCATGGACGAGCCCGGCTTTGAGGCGGTGCCGCTGGTTCGTGGCTCCGCGGCTGTGTCTGGGCCCGAGCATCCGCAGGGTGCTTCTGATTCGTCAACAGTAGCTGGAGTATCTGCCGAGGGCGGCTCCGGGAAGGAAACTATGCAGTACCCCAGCGGTGGCGCAGTATCTGTCACTTTCGATCACGTTCAGTTCAGCTACGACGCTATCAAGGCGTCGGCGGAGGCTACCACTGAGGCGAATTCTGAAGTTGCTTCTGAGACGAAGGCACCCGAGGTTTCCGTGCTGAAGGACGTAGATTTCAAGGTCTTCCCGGGCGAGATTCTGGCGCTGGTGGGTGCAACCGGTAGCGGCAAGTCGACCGTGCTGTCGCTGGTTCCGCGTTTTTACGAGCCGACCTCCGGCTCCCTGCGTTTTGGCACCCGAGATACCGCCGACATGTCTATTGAGGAGGTGCGCGCCCAGACCGCGTTCGTCTTTGAGGAGGCGGTGCTCTTCTCAGGCACGGTCCGCGAGAACGTGCTGATGGGCGTTGCTGAGCAGTACGAGCGCGGCACCGAGGATGAGGACTACCCCGCCGCAGAAGAGCTGGAGGCGCCCCTCCAGACGGCGCTGCAGCTGGCTGCGTGCGATTTCGTGGCGGAGCTTCCGCAGGGTCTGGATACCGTCATTGGTGAGGAGGGTCTGAGCCTTTCGGGTGGTCAGCGTCAGCGTCTGTCGTTGGCGCGTGCTTTGGCGAAGCGCCCCTCTGTGCTGCTGCTGGATGACCCGTTCTCGGCGCTGGATGTGAACACCGAGGAGCGTATTATTACCGGCCTGCGTGAGGGCCTGGAGGGCCTGGGTGGCGCTACTACCTTGTTGACGGCGCACCGCCCCTCCACGGTAGCTCTGGCGGACCGTGTGCTGCTGATGGTTGATGGTGCTGTGGTCGCCGAGGGCACTCACGCTGAGCTGATGGAGTCGTCGGAGCAGTACCGTCAGCTGATGACGATGGAGGAGGCCTAATGGCCCATCATCGTCCGGCGGAGCCGCGGGAGCAGATGAGCCCGCAGGAGCGCGCGGAGACCCGTGAACGCTCGATGGCTCTGCTCCGCCAGATGTTGCGCCCGCACCGTGGGGCGTTGGCTCTGTCGATTATTTCGGTGCTTTTGGTGTCGGGTTCCTCGGCGGTTGCGCCGATTCTGATTGCCCGCGTCCTGGATAGTTCCATTGAGCCGCTCAGGCAGGGTGACGCCTCTGCCCTGCTGACTCTGCTGACGTTTTTTGTGGTGGCTACCGCGGTGACCGCGATTTTTTCGTGGGTCAATGTGGCGTACACGGTGCGTGTGTCGCTGGGTGTGGTGGTGTACCTGCGTAAGCGGGTGTTCCGTCACGCGCAGTCGCTGAGTGTTTCGTTCCATGAGCGGTACACCTCGGGCAAGGTCATTTCGCGTTTGACCAGCGATATTGATACGGTCCGCAGCTTCTTGGACAGCGGCATCAGCCAGTTGGCGATTACCTTGCTGTCCATGGTGATTTCTGCGGTCGCTATTTTCCTTCTGGATTGGCGTATTGGTCTGTTCATGCTGGTCATGGGCGTACCGATTTACTTTTTGACGCGCTGGTTCCAGAAGGCTGCGGTGCCGGTTTTCCGTACGATGCGTACCGAGTCTGCGCATTTGACGAGCCGTTTTGTGGAGACTTTTACGGGTATCCGCGCGGTGAAGGCGTTTGGTGCGGAGGCGCAGATGCGTTATGAGTACGCTCAGGCGTCGGAGCGTTACCGCCTTGCGGTGATGGATTCCATTAAGATTTTCGGCGTCTACTCACCCGTGCTGATGCTTTTGGGCAATGTGTTTATTGCCGGTGCGTTGGTGCTGGGTGGTTATGCAGTGCTGGGCGGCACCATGCAGATTGGTACTCTGCTGGCGCTGGTGATTTACGCGAACCGTGTGTTTGAGCCGGTTATGCAGCTCTCTGAGTTCTACAACATGTTCCAGTCGGCGATGTCCGCGCTGGAGAAGCTGTCGTCGTTCTTGGCTGAGGAGCCGGAGGTTGCTGAGCCGGAGCATCCGCATGAGCGGGCTGTAGAGTCTGCCGCCGAGTCTGCATCTAAGTCTAGTGCTGCTGAGGGCGCGTCCGGCACGGTTCAGGGTGCTCTGGTGGAGCTGGATTCGGCGGTCTTTGGGTACACTTCGGACCGTCACGCTTTGAAGGAGACAAGCCTGCGCATTGAGCCGGGTACGACCGTGGCACTGGTGGGTGCTACGGGTGCCGGTAAGTCGACTATCGCTAAGCTGGTGGCTCGTTTCTACGATGTTTCAGCCGGTCAGGTGCGTATTGACGGCGTGGATGTCCGCCAGTTGGCGGATGCGCAGCTGCGCCGTGAGGTGCTCATGCTGACCCAGGAGGTGTTCCTGTTCTCCGCGTCGATTCTGGAGAATATCCGCATGGGTAACCCGCAGGCGTCCGATGAGCAGGTGAAGGCTGCCGCGAAGGCGGTGGGTGCTGACGCGTTCATTGAGCGTCTGCGTGAGGGCTACGAGTCGCAGCTGGGCCGCGGCGGTATTACCCTGTCGGCGGGTCAGCGTCAGCTGGTGTCCTTTGCTCGCGTGTTCTTGGCGAATCCGCGGGTGCTGATTCTGGATGAGGCGACGGCTTCGCTGGACATTCCGAGTGAGCGTGCGGTGCAGGCGGCGCTGCGAACCGTGTTGGCGGGGCGTACGGCGCTGGTGATTGCGCATCGCCTCTCGACGGTTCTGGGTGCTGATCGTGTGCTGGTGATTCATGAGGGCTCTGTGGTGGAGGATGGCTCCCCGCAGCAGCTGATTGCTTCCGGCGGTCGTTTTGCGGCGATGTACGCTTCCTGGGATGAGCTGAATCAGGTTCAGGAGGCTGACGCCTAGAAGCTTTATCTGCCCCTCCTCCGAGCGGTGGCGTGCCACTGTGTTGCGTTCTGAATTTTTTTGGGTTATCCTAGGTGAGTTGCCTACGGTATTCGCTGATAGGTCAACATCGGGATGTGGCGCAGCTTGGTAGCGCGCGTCGTTCGGGACGACGAGGTCGCAGGTTCAAATCCTGTCATCCCGACAGATAGCCCCGGTCCTCTGGACCGGGGCTTTGTCGTACCCGCAGTATTTTTGCTGCGCAGTTTGAGTGTATAAAAGCGGCCCTCTCCCCGCGCAGGAACGCAGGGAGGGGGTCGCTTTCGTTTTGAGTTCAGTTCCGTTTAGCCGCGCCCGGAGATGAGGGCGAGAATCGCCTCCAGGGGGCCGCGTCCGGCAATGGAGCGTGCCATGCGTGACCAGAGGGTGCAGAAGCCCAGGGCGATAACAGCGCCGAGCAGCAGGAAGGCGCTCCAGTACACGGCGGTGCCCCAGCCTCCGGTGGCGACGTAGTGCTCGCCGACGGTGAATGCCTTGATGGTGGGTCCGGCGTAGATGATGATTCCGCTCAGCACAATGGAGGCACTCAGCGACATCTGGCCCAGGCGGGCGATGGGGGTGAGCATTCCCGCCTGTGCGGAGAGCAGGCGCGCGCATTCGGCCCAGAAGTAGAGGGTTGCCGCGAGGTTTAGGGTTAGCAGCACCTGCGGGCTGTTGAGGAAGCCGAGCTCGGTGTAGGGGTTGAAGGTGCGGTAGACGGCGAGCGCCAGCACGGCGAGTACTACGGGGATTGCGAGCTTTGCCTGCAGGTTGTCGTAGAGGCGCACGAGTACGATGCCCAGACACATGACCCAGATGAGCTGGGCGCTTTGGGCGTGGTTGACGCCGTGGCTTGCGAGGAAGGGTAGCTGGACGGCGGTCCACGCATCTGCCTGGGCGGCTACGTCCATGAGCAGGGTGTAGGTCCAGGTAATGAAGGGGCTGGTGACTACCGCTAGCACTGCGATTGCCCACAGGGGCAGGTGCACGACGAATAGGGTCAGCAGGGTGAGTAGCGCCAGGTGCACAAGCATGTCGAAGGGCAGAGAGTATGCGAAGCCCTGCGCCGGTACGGTCACGCCAGCTTGCGGCAGGTAGGTGATGCCCTGCATGAGCGCCACGCCCAGCAGAAGCAGCGCCAGGAATCGCACGATGGTTCCGGCGAAGAGTTGTGGGAAGTTCGCGGTGCGGGCGTACCGCCAGGCGGCGGCACCCAGGATTGCGGCGAAGAGCGGTTCTGCAGGTACGAGGGTCTGAGGAATCCAGAACTTCCAGGACACTGGGATCAGTTGCAGCCAGTATCCGAAGGGGATGAGCAGGCTGAGCACGGCGAAGGCGCGAGCAAGGTCGAGCCCGAGGTCGCGTCGGGTACCTCCGAGGGAGGCGGCGCGTGCCCCGCTACTGACGGTGGGGATGGGTTGTGTGCGCCCTGCTGCCATGTCCTCGCTCCTTGTAGTGCCGTGTTTGAGAGTCTGTGCGCCCTGCCAGGGTGTGTGCCCTGCTAGGGTATCGCCGCATCCGGTGGTGTGTGCCGGATGCGCTGGCATAGGTGTTAAGTGTAACGGTGGAAGCTGTGTCTGGTCCGGCGGTGGCGCGGAGGTTTTGCTCTCATGCCGCTTCTCTGTCGGCTGCTGGCCGGAGCCTCTCACCCCCGGTGAGTGCTGTTCAAGTGTTGTTGTGTGGGGGTAGGTGTGTACCATTGGTACGTTCTTAAAGGTGGAGCAACCCCGCGGGAGCATAATTTCGCTCCTTTTACTGTCCCAAACGCGCCCCACCTGCACACACCACGTTGAGGTTTTATGTTTTCGACTTTTTCCCCGCTTTTCTTGACGGATTTGGGGACTTCTGGTGCTCTTCTTGCTTCGGGTACGACTCTGTCGGATGGATCGAGCCACGATAGCGGACAGTTTGTGTCCATTTTCTGGATTACGTTGGTTGCGTTGCTGTCGCCGATTCTTTCGCGGCTGACGGGTAAGAAGATCCCGGATGTGGTTTTCCTGCTCATTTTTGGTCTGCTCATTGGCCCGAATATGCTCAACCTTGCCAGCAGTGAGGGCGGTATCCCGCTACTGAAGGAGCTGGGCTTGGGCATGCTCTTTTTGATTGCGGGCTTTGAGATTAACGTGTCGTCGCTGCGTAGCCGTCAGGGTTATAGCGCTATTGCCACGTGGGTGGTGTGCTTTGCCTTGGGTATGGCGGGTGCGGCGGTGATTACGTCGTTCTCGCGTGAGCTGAATACGTATGTTGCGGTGGGTGTGGCGCTGAGTTCTACGGCGCTGGGCACTCTGTTGCCGATGTTGAAGTCTCACGGTGCTGCCGGTACGCCGGTGGGTAATGCGGTGCTGGTGCACGGCGCTGTGGGTGAGCTTCTGCCGATTTTCGCTATTTCGCTGCTGCTGTCGTCGCGTTCGCCGGGCATGGCGATTGTGGTGTTGCTGGCGTTTATGGTGGTGGCGGTGATTGTGGCGCTGATTCCTCACCGTCTGTTTGCGCATGTGCCGGGTCTGCGTCAGATTATGGCTGCGGAGGCGAATACGACCGGTCAGACGGTTCTGCGTCTTGCGATGTTCCTGCTGGCGACCCTGATTATGTGCACTGCCCTCTTTGATTTGGATGCGGTGCTGGGCGCGTTCGCGGCGGGCCTGATTCTGCGTACTCTGACCCCTCCGGCGGCTTTGCATATGATAACTCGCCGCCTTGAGGTGGTTGGTTTTACGTTCATGATTCCGCTGTTCTTTGTGGTCAGCGGTATGGGCATTGATGTCTCTGCTGTGGTGGCTAATCCTTTGGGTCTGCTTGCTGTGGTGGTGGGTATTCTGCTGTGCCGCGGCGTTCCGGTTCTTTTGGCGGAGCATTTCTTCGATACCCGTTCGGGGTTGACTACTCGCGCGCAGAAGGCGCAGTTGGCGTTGTATTCGGCTGCGGGTCTGCCGATTATTGTGGCGGTGACGGAGGTTGCGACCAGTTCGGATCTTTTGGAGGAGTCCACGGCGTCGCTGCTGGTGGCTGGCGGCGCGCTGACGGTTCTGCTATTCCCGCTGTGGGCGTTGGGTATTCGTCAGGCATTTGGTTCTGGTCAGCCGGCGCAGCAGGAGCCGAGCCGTAAGGAGCAGATGAATGCGTTGAAGGCTCAGCGTAATGCTCAGACGAAGCTTGCCACGGGCATGATTCCGGTGGTTCGTTTGAAGTCTCAGGCTGATTCCGAGACCCAGCCCGATTCTGAGTCCCAGCCCGATTCTGAATCCCCGGCCGATGCTCAGCCCGGCTCTGCCGAGGCTACGGACACTTCCGCTGGTTCTAGTGTTGCGTCCCGAGCAGCCTCTCGGGCTGAGGCAAAGAAGCGTAAGGGTTCTGCGGAAAATACGGGTTCTGCAGAGATCTAGTAGCGGCTACGGTACGGTTGCCTTCGGCGTTTTCAAGATCGGGTACGAACCGGTTTGAGCGGGTATCCCGCTTACAGTCACCCCAACCTTATGTGGGATTGAATTTATAAAACCACACAATACCAGGCAGTTAAAGCCCTGTAAACCAACATGCATCCCACATATAGGATCAAAACCCACCGCATCCTCTCTTGAGGCTGCGGTGGGTTTTTTGCACCCGAAAGACCCTATAAACCGCGGAAAGATGAGAATCTTCCTTAAATTCGGATTTTTTATGCAAATATTACAGAACATGACGTGTCTTAGCTTTCACGACTGACACTTTGTCCTATAAAATTGAAAGCGGACAGGGAATTTCCCTAAAACACACATAAACCAACATACATACACAGAGTCGCTTCCGCCCCAGCGGGAGCTGGAGCACCTCCCCTCTCACACACGGGAGGCGCCCCTTTCGGGAGTATCCGTGACGATACCCCCGGCGGCTCCCAACCACGGAGGAGGATCATATGGGTCAGAAAGGTAATTATTTCTAACCTCACATCTCAAAGGCCTCGCACTGAATCCTAAAGATTGTCTGCACACACAGTCATTTCCGAAGGAAATATCATGCACCAACTACTCCTCACCGCGAGCACTGGTGGCGTAGAGCTGGACTTCCCGGCCTGGCTCCGAATTACGCACTTTATCAACTTCATTATGATGGGCTTCCTGATTCGTTCAGGTTGGGAAGTTCTCGCCTCTCACCCCCGCCTGTACTGGAACAACCACTGCACCCCGGGTTCTGAGTGGATTAAGTTCACCAAGGACAAGGTCCCTACCACCCCCGGCGCATTTACTGCGCGCGATGACCAGCGCACCCTGTCTCCCCTGATTTCTCTGCCCGGTAAAGCCCAGATTGGTCTGGGCCGCGCATGGCACGCGCTGGTCACCGTCATCTGGATCGTTAACGGTCTGGTATATGTCTCCCTGCTGTTCCTGACCGGTCAGTGGCGCCGCATCGTCCCGACCAGCTGGGACATCATCCCGCAGGCTTGGGAATCCATCCAGATTTACGCTGGCTTCCAGATTCCCTCGATTGAGCACTTCCAGCCGTACGATGCTCTGCAGCAGATCATGTACTTCACTGTGGTGTTCATCGTGGCACCGCTGATGATTGCAACCGGCCCGATTATGAGCCCGGCATTCTGCGGCCGCTTCCCCGGCTACGTGCGCCTCTTCCGTAACCGCCAGACCGCACGTTCCATCCACTTCCTGGGCATGGCGTTCTACTGCGTCTTCACCGTCATTCACGTGGCGCTGGTGTTCGTGGTTCACCCCCAGTACAACATCGCCCACATGATGCTGAACAAGCCCTACAACGAGGTCGACGCAGCACAGTTCGCTCAGGCAGTCACCATGCTCATTGGCGGCGTTGTCTTCGCTGTGGCCCTGTGGATTTTCGCTTCGTACTGGTCCCTGCGCGACCTGCGATTCACCCAGACCTTCATTTGGGGTCTGACCCAGCCGATTCGTAACGTCCTGCTGGACCGTATCACCTCCCGTCAGGTGCAGAAGAAGACCTTCACCGATGCCGACATCTCGCCCTTCCACTGGGTTAACACTCGCCCGCCGACAGAGCGTGAGAGCACCGAGTGGAACCGCTTGAAGGAGCACGAGTTCGTTGACTACCGCCTGGAGCTGGGCGGCCTGGTGAAGGAATCCAAGTCCCTGAGCATTGACGAGCTCAAGCAGCTGGGCAAGGAAGTCAACATCACCATGCACACCTGCATGCAGGGTTGGACCGGCATCGCCAAGTGGGAGGGCGTGCGCCTGCGCGACGTTCTCGCACTGGTCGAGAAGACCGACGAGGCACGCTACGTTATGGTGACCTCCTTCGGCCACGTGGGCCACACCTACGACGGCCGCCCGACCGAACCCTACTACGAGTGCCTGGACATCTCCATGGCAATGGAAGATGAGACCATCCTGGCGTGGGGTATGAACGACAAGCCCCTGCCCGATGTGTACGGTGGCCCGCTCCGTCTGCGTGCGGACTCCATGCACGGCTACAAGATGGTCAAGTGGGTTCAGAAGATCGAGTGGATCAAGGACTACCACGATGTTGGCGATGGCCAGGGCGGTAGCCGTGAGGACTCCGGTCTGCAGCACTTCGACGCACGCGCCTAAGCACCCTCACGGGGCGCTACGACGCTAACCGTCGATACACCACCCTATAAAGCACAGAACGGTGGCGGGAAACATGGGCCCGCCACCGTTCGCTTATCTTCTCCGCCGCTCTCTAGCTCTGAAAGATGCAGAAGCCGAGAGGGCATAAAGAAACCGCCCGGGAGCCTTAGCTCTCGGGCGGTTTCTTTAGAGGTTTGCCTTCTGGCGCTTTACCTTAGGCGTCGTAGATGATGACGTCCAGGGTACGGGGGCCGTGCACGCCCTCCACGCGGATCAGCTCGATATCACTGGTTGCCGACGGACCGGAAATCATGGTCACGGGGCGGGTGTAGGTGATACGCTCGATCGACTCGGGAACCAGCTCCACCACGGTGGAACGGGGCACCACGCAGATGTGGTGGTCGGGCACCAGGGTGATGGCGCGGCGACCCTCATCGGGGTTGGTGTTCAAGAAGATCGTGCCGGTCTCTGCGCAGGAGACGGTCGAACCGGTCACCACAGCGTCAACTGCGTCCAGTTCCTTCAGGGACAGGCAGCCGGGCTTGAGGGTGCTACCGGAGTCGGTGACGCGCTTGCGGTCAGCGGTGTCAGCCGGCAGCCACTCCATGTTCAGGCCCTCGGGAACCACGTAGGTGGACTTTTCACCCAGGCGTTCTGCGATGACCTCGGAGATGTTCTCCTTGTTCGCGTGGAACACGTTTGCCTTGTAGTCAATGAGGCGGTCGACGAGCATCTCAATGGTCTGCTCTTCGTTCAGCTCGCTGACGCGGCGGTAGTTACGTACGGGCTCGGGGGCGACGGGTGCGTCAGCCAGGGACGAGCGGATACGTGCGAGGATATCTTCCTTAGCAGAGGACATTAGTTGTTCTCCTTAGCTTCGCGGGCTTCCTGAGCAGCCTTAGCGTTTGCAGCCGCTTCAGCTGCCTTACCCTTGTTGGCCTCGATGAGGGCCTGAATGTCAACGCGCTGTGCGTTATCGCGTGCCGGAGCCTGGCCCTTCTCCTTCTTCCACCAGTTGCGGAAGGATTCCTTGGGGGGCTCGGGGATGTCGCGGTAAGCGGTCCAGCCGCCGACGATACCGGGAACAGCGGTGATCTTGTGCTTGCGGCCGCTAATGAGGCGGGACATGGGCAGACCACGTTCTGCAATCGACATCATCTTGCCGGAGGTGAAGAGCTTCTTCGCACCGAGCATCATGCCGTCCATCTGCGAGAAGGGAGCCTTCTTGTTGCCCTCGAACTCGCGGATAGCGTGCTTGGACTCGACGTCCTTAGCGCGCAGGTGCACGAGGACCTCGGGGAAGTTAATCTTCACGGGGCAGACCTCGTAGCATGCGCCACAGAGGGAGGATGCGTACGGCAGGGAGTTGTTCTCTGCAGCCTCGATACCGGAGAGCTGCGGGGACAGAATCGCGCCGATGGGGCCCGGGTAGGTGGAGCCGTAGGCGTGACCGCCTGCGCGCTCGTATACGGGGCACACGTTCATGCAAGCGGAGCAGCGGATGCAACGCAGTGCCTGGCGGCCCAGCTCGTCGGACAGAACGGCGGTACGGCCGTTGTCGATGAGGATGACGTGCATGTTCTGCGGGCCGTCACCGGGGGTCACACCGGTCCACATGGAGGTGTAGGGGTTCATGCGCTCACCGGTGGAGGAGCGGGGCAGCAGCTGCAGGAATGCCTCGTAGTCCTGGAAGGTGGGCAGAATCTTCTCAATACCCATGAAGGTAATGAGGGTGTCGGGCAGGGTCAGGCACATACGGCCGTTACCCTCGGACTCCACGATGGTCAGGGTACCGGTCTCGGCAATACCGAAGTTGGTGCCGGAGACTGCCACGGTGGTGTTCAGGAACTTGTTACGCAGACGGTTACGCGATGCCTCTGCCAGTTCTGCCGGCTCATCGGTGATGTCCGGGTTAATACCCTCAATTTCGCGCAGGAAGATGTCGCGGATTTCGCGGCGGTTGCGGTGAATTGCGGGCACCAGAATGTGGGAGGGGCGGTCGTGGCCGAGCTGGACGATTTCTTCCGCGAGGTCGGTCTCAATAGCGTTGATGCCATTTTCCTCGAGGAATTCGTTCAGGCCGGTCTCTGCGGTTGCCATGGACTTAATCTTGATGATTTCGTCCACGCCCTGCTCGCGAATCAGGTCCAGAGCAATCTGGTTCGCCTCGGTGGCGTTGCGTGCCCAGTGCACGTGGCCGCCTGCGGCAGTGAAGTTACGCTCGAACTGTTCGAGCAGCTCGGGCAGGTTCGCCAGAACGTAGTTCTTGACGGACTCACCGGTGTTACGCAGGTCCTGCCAGTCGGGCACCTCTGCGGTGACGCGTGCGCGCTTGTTACGGATCGCGTGGGTCACGAAGCGCAGGTTGGCGCGTAGCTGCTCGTTCTTGAGCTCTTCCTTCGCGTACTTGGGGAAGGGGGTTTCTTCGAAAATGTTGCCCTCGCCGTAGTGAACGACCTTGGGCATACCAAGCTGAATAGCGGTCATGAGGTCTTATCTTTCCTTAGCCGATCGAGAGCTCGACGCGCTCGGAGTTAATCTTGAGCGGGTTTTCCTTGGTGGATGCGAGGATCTCAGCGAAGTGGATGGTCTGAACGTCCGAGCCGCGACGCATCAGCGCACCGCCGATGTTCATCAGGCAGGAGCAGTCGCCGCCGGTGCAGACGGAAGCACCGGTTGCTTCAACGTTGTCTGCCTTGTCGTTGACCATTGCGCCGGAGACGTCAGCGTTCTTGAAGGAGAAGGTACCACCGAAGCCGCAGCACTGGTCCATGCCCTCGAGCTGGGTGTACTTGATGCCTTCGACGGTGCGGACCAGGTCCTGCTGGCGGGTGCCCAGGCCGAGCATACGCATACCGTGGCAGGAGCTGTGGTAGGTGACGTGCTCGGGGAAGTAGGAGCCGAGCTGCTCGGCAGCGTTGGTGATGCCCAGGATGTCGATTAGCAGCTGGGAAAGCTCGAAGGTGCGGGAAGCAATCTGCTCTGCCTTCAGAGCCAGCGCTTCGTCGCCGCGGCTACGTGCGACCATTGCCTGCTGGTGACGCAGGGAAGCAACGCAGGAGCCGGAGGGTGCAACAGCTACGTCCCAGTCCCAGGAGTCGAAAGCTTCAACGTGGTTCTTGATGACTTCGTAACCGTCATCGAAGTAGCCCGAGTTGACGTGCATCTGAGAGCAGCAGGTCTGGTTCGGGGGGAAGACAACCTCGTGGCCCAGGCGCTCAAGAATTTCGACGGTGGCGCGTGCTACGCGGGGGTACATGCCGTCAACGATGCACGTGGAGAAGAGTGCAATGCGCATGACTTGTCCGTCCTTTCCTCTGTGTTCAGAGTTTCTCGGTCTCACCGCCTGCGTCTGGGGCAGGCGGGGCACAGTCCGAACAAGTTCGGTCTTCCAAAGAAGCGACTCAGATGTATTGAGTCGGGGAAGCTGGGCCGGATGGTTCCGGCTAATGTGCGCGCCCCAAGTGGAGGTGGGATGCGGTGGGATCAGAAACCGTGGTGATGTCTTTTATCTTTCTAGCCATTTAACACCGTTGGGCGGCTTTTCTCTAGTTGGAATAGCACATACTTTCCTTGTTAAATAACCGGTTAGGTCGACCTGACCTTAAGGTATATTTCCCTACCTTCCGGTACATGTGACCTCATCTCCCATGCACCCCCCGTAAGACCCCTATATTCTTTTCGCAGATTGAACATTTATCAAACACACAGAAGTGGACCATAAACCCCCTAGAAATCCGCCGTTCTGAAGATTTTATGGTTGTTTTATGGGGCTTTTCCTTTTTAAAACAACATTCTTTTCGGGTATATGCGTCCAAATGAAGACTCTCCCCTGGGTAAACCAATGACCCATACACCCAACTCGTGATGTATCTGAAAATATTCGAGTTTCAGAACCTGGAATTAACTATCAGAACCGCAATATTTCGGCAGTTTCACTGGAAGCGAGCCCAGGTTCCGGTCGCCTTCCACAAAAATGAGTCAGGTCACTTTTGGTGAAACACCACATTATCCGGTACTCTTCTAAACATGCGATCAATGGTCTGACCACATCCCCGCATGGGAAACAATGACCCGTTCCCCAGCGGGATTATCTATGGTCTGACCACACACAAGACACACCCTGAACCAAAGGAGTTCCAGTGGAAACTTATACCGCTGTAACCAATGCAGTGGGAGGTAGCCTCGGCCTCAGCGCGCTCGTGGCAACCATTCCCCTCCTCACCTTCTTTGTGATGCTACTGGGCGTTAAGGCACGCGCTCACTGGTCCGCACTCGTGGCACTGGCAGCATCCATCCTCGTAGCAGCGCTGGGCTTCCACATGCCCGCTGACCTCGCCGGTCTGAGCGCCGTCCGCGGTGGCATCTACGGCCTGGTCATCTGCTGGGTTATCCTCGGTGCAATCTGGTTCTACCAGATCACCGTCCTTTCCGGCCGCTTTGAAGATCTGCGCCGCGTCTTCGACCGCCTCGGCGGCGGCGACCTGCGCATCCAGGCTATCCTCATCGCATTCTGCTTCGGCGGTCTGCTCGAGGCACTGGCTGGCTTCGGCGCTCCCGTTGCAATTACCGCAACCATGATTCTCTCCCTGGGCGTTAAGCCCCTTAAGGCTGCTGTCACCGTTCTGATCGCTAACACCGCACCCGTGGCATTCGGCGCAGTTGCTGTCCCGATTACCACCGCAGCTGACGTTGGCGGCAAGGACGCACACGTTATCGCAACCATCGTTGGTCACCAGGCTCCGTTCCTGGCAATGCTCGTTCCGCTCATCCTGCTCGTCATCCTCGACGGTATGAAGGGCCTGAAGGACGCTTGGCTGCCCGCACTGGTCATCGGTGTCTCCTTCGCAATTGCACAGTGGGTCACCGCTGCTACCCCCGCATACAACCTGACCGACGTTGTTGCTTGCATCGTCTCCATGGGTGTTGCTGTTGTCTTCCTGCAGTTCTGGAAGCCGCGCGGCGTCGCAGGCGTTCGTGAACGCTACGGTCTGCCCGCACAGGCTGAAGAGAAGGAAGCTCTGCCCGCCGTTCGCGTCTGGATGGCACTGCTGCCCTACGTCATCGTTGTCGCAATCTTCGGTATTGCTAACCTGCACGCCGGCCTGAAGGCATGGCTGAAGAGCTTCGTCATCAAGATTGACATCCAGGCTCTGAGCTCCCGCCTCGTCACCGCTGACGGCAAGCCCGTCAAGGACGCTGTCTACAACTTCACCTGGATGTCCAACCCCGGCACCCTGCTGATCATCTCCGGCCTGGTTGTTGCTGTTATCTACTTCTTCTTCAACGAGAAGGGCCGCTACGCCTTCAAGTTCCCGGCGATCTTCACCGAATTCGGTTCCGTTGTCTACCGCATGCGCTGGTCCATCCTGACCATTGCTTCGGTTCTGGCACTGGCATACGTCATGAACTTCTCCGGTCAGACCATCGCTATGGGTACCTACCTGGCAGGCCTGGGCACCGTCTACGCATTCCTCGCACCGGCTCTGGGCTGGATTGGTACCGCTGTGACCGGTTCGGACACCAGCGCGAACGCACTGTTCTCCAAGCTGCAGGTATCTGCTGCTGAGAACCTGCAGCAGGCAGGTATCCACGGCGCAACCCCCGAGCTCATGCTGGCTGCTAACACCACCGGTGGTGTGGTCGGTAAGATGATCTCCCCGCAGTCGCTGGCTATTGCTGCTACCTCCGTGGACATGGAAGGCAAGGAATCCGACATCCTCAAGGCTGTCCTCCCCTGGTCCTTCGCTATGCTCCTGTTCGTCTGCGTCCTGGTCTTCCTGCAGACCAACGTGCTGTCCTTCATGATTCCCTAATCTGAAGCTCAGGTTTTAGAGAGTTCCTGAAGCATCCGCTTCACGAACAGTAGGACATTCGCCCCGGTTTGACCGGAGGCCACAGCGGGGCGGCGTACCTTTCCGGTATCGCCGCCCCGCTTTTTATGCCCCTTATGACTCGATAGGTTGCCCCAATAGTTTGGGAGAACATGCTGAGTCGAGACTTCTTTTCGTTATCCGCCTCGTTATCAGGAGAGAGTATGCCTCGTTCTTTTGACGACACCCAGCCTGCAGAGGCGCCCCCTGTGGTTGAGCGCCAGCCGATTCTGGCGGACCGCAGCTACAGCATCATTCTGGAGACCTTTGAGCGGCGCCTGCGCCTGGGTGAGTTGCGTGTGGGCGATAAGCTCCCCTCCGAGCGTGAGCTGGCGGCACGGCACGGTATCTCCCGCCCCTCGGTCCGTGAGGGTTTGAGGGTTCTGAACGCGCTGGGTCTGATTCGTTCCAGCACGGGTTCGGGACCGAAGTCGGGCGCGATTATCATTTCTGAGCCGTCGGATGCGCTCAGCTGGGCGCTGCGCATGCACATTGCGACCCGTAGCCTGCCGGTGAAGGACGTTGTCTCAACCCGCTTGCTGCTGGAGGGCCCTGCGGCGCGTGCGGCAGCTGCCGCGCCGGACACTCCGGAGCGTGCGGCGGCGCTGGAGCGGGCGCGCGTGCATCTGGCAGAGATGGATGAGCAGATCAGCGATGAGCGCTTCCACTTCTGCGATACGCGTTTTCACTATGAGCTGTCGAAGCTCGGCGGCAATATTGTGCTTGATACGGTTATTGACTCTCTGCACATGGCGACGATGAGTTATGTGCAGGAGGCGGTTCCTTTCCTAAAGGATTGGGATGCGGTCAAGCGCACGTTGCAGCAGCAGCATTACGGCATTATTGAGGCGATTGCCTCTCACGATGAGCAGGCAGCCTATGAGCGGGTGTGCGAGCACATTACGTGGTTTTATTCGCTGTCTGACCGTGCTGCGGAAGAGCGGGCGCGGCAGCATCCGGCGCGGGATATTCTGCACGAAGATTTGTGCCACGAGAACATTCACGCCGGCTAGGATGTGCCACTCAACCTCATAACCCCACATAGCTAAAGGGCGGTGCCCCGGAAGAATGACCTTCCGGGGCACCGCCCTTTAGCTATCTCAAAGACTTATTCGGTCCGAAATATTGAGTTTAGAACTTCGTGCCGGTCAGACGCTCATACGCCTCAACGTAACGGGCACGAGTCTTCTCCACAACCTCCTCAGGCAGGTGCGGCACGTTATCCGAACCGTCCCAACCCGCTTCCGGGGAACGCAGCCAGTCACGCACATACTGCTTATCGAAGCTCGGCTGTGCACGACCCGGCTCGTACTGGGTCGCATCCCAGAAACGCGAAGAGTCCGGGGTCAGCACCTCATCACCCAGGGTGATTTCGCCGCGGTACGAATCGGTACCGAACTCCATCTTGGTATCCGCCAGAATAATGCCCTGCTCGCGAGCAATCTTCTCCGCAGTGGTGTACAGGCTCAGGCTCAGCTCCTCCAGGCGCTCACCCACCGGCTGACCAACCTCAGCGTACAGCTCCTCACGGGTCACCAGCTCATCATGCTCACCCACCTCAGCCTTACCGGTCGGAGTGAAAATCGGGGTGTCCAGGCGGGAACCATCCACCAGACCCGCAGGCAGCTTCACGCCAGCAATCTCACCAGTCTCGTTGTACACAGCCAAACCCGAACCGGTCAGGTAACCGCGCACAATGCACTCCACCGGGAACATGTTCAGGGAGCGGCAAATCATTGCTCGACCAGCCACAACATCCGGAACGTCAGTGGACAACACGTGGTTCGGAACCTGCTTAAGCTGCTCAAACCACCACAGGGACATCTGAGTCAGAATCTTGCCCTTATCCGGGATCTCGGTGGGTAGAATACGGTCAAACGCGCTAATACGGTCCGAGGCAACAACCATGACCGAACCGGCACGCAGCTCAGCGTCATCATTGACAGTCAAGCCGGTAGCGTCAAAACGTTCCTCATTCGGAACGTACAGGTCACGGACCTTGCCGGAATAAATGTGAGTCCAGCCCGGGATTTCCACGGGGTTAGAACGAGAAGTCATGAGAATTTCTCCTGATGAGGTGGTGTGATGTGGATGCAAAAAGTCTGTGTAATTACAATACCGCGACAGGCGCGGCTCCCGATAGTGCCATCAGTCATCAATACGGCACAATCTTGAGAGCCCAACCTACCCCGTTCGCCGCCGACAACACCCCGAGCTGAGGAAATGAACCCGGGAAAAGCTGAGGCGGCAAGAAGCGAGTGGCAAAGAAGCGACCGGCTTCCCCACCCTCAAGCGGGGAAGCCGGTCACCTTAGGTTTTAGCCGCGCGGAGCGGGAATGTGGATGCGGTTCTCCACAGCCTTCAGCGCGATATCGGTGCGGTACTGCGCGCCAGCCCAGGAGATAGCGCGAACGCCCTCGTAGGCGGCGTCGCGGGCGGCGCCCAGGTTCTCACCGAGCGCCACGACGGCCAGCACGCGGCCGCCGGCGGTGTGGATTTCCTCGCCGGAAACCACGGTGCCCGCGTGAATCACGTGCACGCCCTCCAGAGCATTCGCCTCATCCAGACCGGAGATAACATCACCCTTGCGGGGAGTGTCAGGGTAGTTCTCAGCAGCCATAACCACGTCCACTGCGGTGCGGGGATCCCAATCCAGCTCGGTACCCTCAGAAATTTCACCGCGAGCAGCCGCACGCAGCAGCTGACCCAGCGGGGTGCGCAGACGCGCCAGAACCGCCTGGGTTTCCGGGTCGCCAAAGCGGGCGTTGAACTCGATAACGCGCACGCCGCGGCTGGTCACAGCCAGGCCGCAGAAGAGCACACCCACGAACGGGGTGCCGCGCTCAGCCATACGAGCCACGGTCGGGCGGGCAACCTTCTCCACGACCTCCTGCACGAAGCCCTCGGGCAGCCAGGGAAGCGGGGTGTAGGCGCCCATACCGCCGGTATTCGGGCCCTCATCGTTGTCAAAAATGCGCTTGAAGTCCTGAGCCGGGGACAGCGGCAGAACGTTCTTACCGTCAGAAATGACGAAGAGGGACACCTCGGGGCCGTCCAGGAACTCTTCGATGACCACGGTACCGCCAGCGTTGAAGCAAGCCTGAGCGTGCTCCAGTGCTGCGGTGCGGTCCTCGGTCACCACAACGCCCTTACCTGCTGCCAGGCCGTCGTCCTTCACCACATAGGGTGCACCGAACTCGTCCAGGGCAGCCTGCGCCTCAGCAGCATTCGTTGCCACGTAAGCGCGGGCAGTCGGCACGGAAGCCTCTTCCATGACCTGCTTAGCGAAAGCCTTAGAACCCTCCAGCTGAGCGGCAGCTGCGGAGGGGCCGAAAACATCAAAACCCGCCTCACGCAGTGCGTCAGAAACACCGGCGACCAGCGGCGCCTCCGGGCCAATAACGACCAGGTCGGCGTTCAGTTCGCGTGCCAGGGCGGTTGCCTGGGCGGGGTCATTCGCATCAATTGCATGGACGGGAACATCCTGGGCAATGCCGGCGTTGCCGGGGGCGCTGTGCACCTCGGTTACCTCAGGGTCGCGCAGAAGCGCTCGAATAATTGCGTGTTCGCGGCCGCCGGGGCCCAGTACCAAAACCTTCATGCTATTCAGGGTACCCGGTATCACTCTAAAAACGTGAGCTGGGCTCACTAAAAATGCGGCTCTTCTCATGTAGCGGCACATTCGTAAGAATGCACGCTAGAGAAGAGCCGCACAGCGCGGTAACCGAAGCTACCGAATCAAGCTAAAAGCACTAGATGAGGGCGGTAATGGCAGCCACACCACCGAAGACAATACCCGGGAGGTTCGCGATGATAATCGGAACATCCTTCTTGGGGCGCCACAGACCGTACAGAACCCACAGGGTGCAGTTCACCGCAGCGACCAGCGGCTGGATCCAGTCACCCTTGTGACCGTTCAGGTTACCGATAATCTGCGGGAAGTAGAAGACATACATGAGCACTGCGGTCACAGAAGCAACGCGAGCCAGGATGGGGAAGAACTTTGCGTGGAATTCAGAATCCACGCCCACGCCACCCTTGGGGGAGACGTTCTGTGCGGAGGTGTTTGCGGAGGTGTTGTTCTGCTCTGCCATGGATGTACTCCTTTACATGGTTTGCCGCTCACCAATCAAGAGTGAGTTGAGGGGTAAGGGGCATTAAGCGATGCATACTCGTACCGGGTCACGTCTAACTAGTTTCGCCTAGATATAGAGGCCCCGGGACTGCATCAATTGCGTACTGGATACATTACGCCCGTTCTCAGACTGCATATTGGGGCATGTCAGAGATGATGAACCGTGGATACACTCATAGCTCATCGATTGACGGGGTGGGGTTTTGCTCATCTGCCGCTGCCTTGGTCATCGCCATGTTCATGAGGCGGTACGTCGAGGCGCCAGAATGGTTCGTCGGGCGTCAATCGTGGTCGGTCCTATGCGGTGCTGGGTTTTTCGGTTCGTGCGGGCTGCGCCTCACTCACTTACCTTAGTCTTACCCGTTGCGCTTGAGCACACTTCAATTATAAAAATGAATTACTCATAGCTTCAACTCGCAGTAAACGTGAATCTCTTCACAGGGCTCTCCCTCGACGGTGCCAGCCCATCCTAGCTCCGCGCCACCAGAGACAAATAGGGTCAAGCCGCACGCCCCGTTTAAACTAGAAGAATGACCAACAGCACCACCCCACAGGTAACCACTCACACCACCGACCACAGCAGCACCTTCGACGTAGAACTCGCGCAGCTCACCCGCAACAACTTCATTGAGGCACGCCACCGCGGCCGCCTCATCCTGCTGGGCCCCGACGGCGAAGTACAGCTTGCCCTCGGCGACATTCACGAGCCCTTCTACCTGCGCTCCGCCGCCAAGCCGCTGCAGGCCATCGGATCCATGAAGGCGGGCGCACCCCTGCGCGGCTCCCAGGTCGCCATCGCCTGCGGCTCGCATCGAGGCACCTTCGAGCAGATGCGCGCCGTGCAGGACGTACTCACCCAGGGCAGCACCGAAGCCAACCCGCTCACCCCGGCAAACCTGGCGCTCAAGCCCACGCTCCCCTCCGACAAGCAGGCACGCCAGGCAATGGTTCAGGCGAACCTTGCCGCTACTGCCCTGGCGCACCCCTGCTCCGGCAAGCACGCCGCATTCCTGTGGGCATGCACCGCCAAGCTTGAGCGCGGCGACCTCGAAGAGGGCTCGCAGAACTGGACACTGCACAACTACCTCGACCCCACCCACCCGCTGCAGCAGGTCATCACCGAAGAAATTGAGGCGTTCACCGGCGAGCCCGTAGCCGCAATCGGCGTTGACGGCTGCGGTGCGCCCGTGCACGCCGTCTCCCTGGCCGGTACCGCACGCGCCTACTCGACCCTCGGTGCGGCAATCCGCAACCTCGGGGCGGATGCGCGCGCCTCCACGGTCGCGACCGCCATGGTGGATTACCCCGAGCTGATTCAGGCACCCGGATCCCCCGACACCGTGCTCAGCGAAGAACTGGACGCGATCGTCAAGGGCGGCGCGGAGGGCGTGCTCTGCATTGGTCTGCGTTCGGGCGCGTCCGTGGTGGTGAAGATGAGCGACGGTTCGCACCGCGCCATGTACGCCGTGGCTCTGCGCGCTCTCGCCGCTGGCGGCTACCTGAGCGCTGAAGAATGCGAGCGCCTACTTGCGCTGGTGGTTCACCCGGTGACCGGCGGCTACGTGGACGGCAAGCCGGTTGAGGTGGGCGAGCTGCGCGTACACGAGGAGCTTTTCACCCGCGAGGGTCTGGTTCCCGGCGCCCCGGAAGAGGACTAATCGTGGCGATTCGACGTAAAACTTCCGAAGCAGACGGCATGGCGGCGGTACGCGAAGTGCGTGCTTTCTTTGAGGCGCAGCGTGCGGCAGCCGGTGAGCCTGCGGATTTACATGCCCGAGGCGGGTACCTGCTGAACAGCCCCGAGGTGGCGCAGGCGTTTGCCGCGCTCCCCCGTTCGGTGCGCGCGACCTTCGTTCGCTTCACTCTTGAAGAGCTGGCGACCCTCGCCCCCGGCAATAGTGTGGAGGTACGTGTGCCCCCGCTGGGCGTGACCCAGTGCGTGGCGGGTCCTCGCCATACGCGCGGCACCCCGCCGTCCGTGGTGGAGGCGCGCCCGCTCGTGTGGGCGGTGCTGGTGTTGGGTGCTTGTTCGTGGGAGCAGGCGGTGGGTGCCGGTGCGCTTGATGCGTCGGGCGAGCGCAGTGATTTATCGGCGCTTCTTCCGCTCTTCTAGAATTTGCTACGAGCCCGCAGGTCCACGCAGTTTTCGTAATTTGGCGTGTTTGTTGCCTGTTCTAGTGGTCCATACTGAGGTATTTAGCGTATCCTTCACCACGTCTACATTGAAACCCGGTACACTTTTAAAGGTCTGGTGTATGCTACCGCACACACAGGCAGGTGCGAGTACAGAAACACACGTCCGTCTTGCGCCTGCGCAGACGCATCCGCAGTCCCAACGTCGAAAAGAAGTGAATTGATTCGCCCCGACGGAAAACTCACTCACGACCTCGATCCGATTGACCACGGCCCCAAGGACGCCTGCGGCGTCTTCGGCGTCTGGGCACCCGGCGAGGACGTGGCAAAGCTAACCTACTACGGCCTGTACGCACTCCAGCACCGCGGCCAGGAATCAGCAGGTATCGCAACCAGTAACGGCAAACGTATCCACGTGTACAAGGACATGGGACTCGTCTCCCAGGTCTTTGACGAAGCCACTCTCAGCTCCATGCCCGGCGACCACGCTATCGGCCACGCCCGATACTCCACCACCGGCGCATCCCACTGGGCTAACGCACAGCCGACTCTCGGTACCACCCCGCACGGCACGCTCTGCCTGGCGCATAACGGTAACCTCACCAATTCCGCTGACCTTTACGAGCGTATTCTCGAAAAGAACGGTGGCAAGCCCCCCAAGCACGGTGAGCTTGCTCAGGGTAACACCACCGACACCGCACTCGTCACCGCCCTGCTGGCGGAGCACGACTTCGACTCCCTCGAAGAAGCAGCACTCGACCTGTTGCCGACCCTGCGCGGTGCTTTCTGCCTCACCTTCATGGACGAGAACACCCTCTACGCTGCACGCGACCCGCAGGGTGTACGCCCCCTCGTGCTCGGTCGTCTGGAGCGTGGCTGGGTTGTCGCATCCGAAACCGCGGCACTTGATATTGTCGGCGCGTCCTTCGTGCGTGAAGTGGAGCCCGGCGAATTCCTCACCATTGACGAGAACGGCCTGCGTTCCCAGCGCTTCGCAGAGGCTAAGCCCGCAGGTTGCGTCTTCGAGTACGTTTACCTCGCTCGCCCGGACACCACCATCTCCGGCCGTAGCGTCTACGAATCCCGCGTAGAAATGGGCCGCCAGCTCGCTCGTGAGCACGCTGTTGAAGCTGACCTGGTCATGCCCACCCCCGAATCCGGTGTTCCCGCCGCGATTGGTTACGCCGAAGAGTCCGGCATTCCCTACGGTAACGGCCTGGTCAAGAACGCTTACGTGGGTCGAACCTTCATTCAGCCTTCGCAGACAATTCGCCAGCTCGGTATCCGCCTGAAGCTGAACCCGCTCAAGTCCGTGGTTGCTGGCAAGCGCCTCGTCGTCATTGACGACTCCATCGTTCGCGGTAACACCCAGCGCGCCCTCGTGCGTATGCTCCGCGAAGCCGGCGCGAAGGAAGTGCACGTGCGCATCTCCTCCCCGCCCGTGAAGTGGCCCTGCTTCTACGGTATTGACTTCGCCTCCCGCGCGGAGCTGATCGCTAACGGCCTGTCCGTGGACGAAATCGCCTCCTCCCTGGGCGCCGATTCGCTCGGCTTCATCTCCCAGGAAGGCATGATGGCAGCCACCGAGCAGCCCGCCGAAAACATGTGCACCGCATGCTTCACCGGCAAATACCCGATTGAGCTGCCCAGCGAGGAACGACGCGGCAAGTCCCTCTTCGACGCTGGAGAAAAGGGCAAGGGCGGACCTCTCGCCGGTAAGGCGGCTGAGGTGACCGTGGAGCGCCCCGTTCCCTCCAAGCCCGAGCACGCCGAGGCAGTCTCTATTGAAACCCGCGAAGGCACCGAAACTCTCGAAACGAAGTTCGACCCCTCCGCAGTACAGATTGCCGAAGACGATGCCGGTATCGGCATGTGCAACCCCGGCCCCGACGCCGACCTCGAGGCACTGCTCACCGAGCAGGACCGCATCCCCGCAAACTCCTCCGCTACCGCTACCCCGAAGGAATCCTAATGAGCGAGAACACCACCACCGTAACCTACGCGAGCGCAGGTGTTGACGTAGAGGCTGGCGATCGCGCCGTTGAGCTGATGAAGGGCGCTATCAAGGCGACCCACAACTCCTCCGTCGTTGGTGGCGTGGGCGGCTTCGCGGGCCTGTACGATGTCTCCGAGCTCGTCAAGTACCGCAAGCCCTACCTGGCTACCTCCACCGACGGTGTGGGCACCAAGGTCGCTATTGCGCAGGCACTCGATATTCACGACACCATCGGCTACGACCTGGTCGGCATGGTCGTGGACGACATCGTGGTCTGCGGCGCTAAGCCGCTGTTCATGACCGACTACATTGCCACCGGCAAGGTCGTTCCCGAGCGTATCGCTGACATTGTGCGCGGTATCGCTGGCGCATGTGCACAGGCTGGCACCGCCCTGGTTGGCGGCGAAACCGCTGAGCACCCCGGCCTGCTCGCAGAAGACGAGTACGACGTTGCGGGCGCGGCAACCGGTCTGGTTGAGGCTGACGAGCTGCTCGGCCCGGACCGCGTGCGTAAGGGTGACGTACTGATTGCTATGGCATCCTCCGGTATTCACTCCAACGGCTACTCCCTGGTCCGTAAGGTCCTGAACGTTGCCGGTTGGGGTCTGGAGCGCCAGGTGGACGAGCTGGGCCGCACCATCGGTGAAGAGCTGCTCGAACCCACCCGCGTGTACGCTGCAGACTGCCTGGACCTGGCGGCAGCATTCCCCGTCAACGGCGAAGACGGCACCACCGGCAGCGGTGTACGCGGCTTCTCGCACGTGACCGGCGGCGGCCTGGCTGCTAACCTGGCTCGCGTTCTGCCCCAGGGCCTGGAGGGTCGTGTGGACCGCTCCACCTGGCAGATTCCCGCCATCTTCTCCCTGATCGGTTCGCTGGGCAACGTGCCCCTTGCCGACCTGGAGCGCACCCTGAACCTGGGCGTGGGCATGATTGCTATCGTTGACCCCTCCGTGGCTGAGGCTGCTACCAAGCGTCTGAACGACCGCGGTATCCCCTCCTGGATTATGGGTGACGTTGTTGCCGCCGGTGAACCCGAGGCTAACAACCCCGATTACGTGCAGGGCGCTAAGGGCGTGGACGGCGGCGCGGTTCGCCTGCTGGGCTCCTACGCTTCCTAAGGACGCTTTCTCCAGTAGGTAGCGAGCGCCAGCTTGCTGGTGCTGATGATTCTATAGACCGGGGCGGTCACCCATGCGGTGGCCGCCCCGGTCTTTGTGTGTCTACCGGCGGGGCGTGCTGTCCCGTGTGTTTGATGCCAGCTTTTTATTTATTTTCACGCGTATTTTGGGCTATTTTTATTTTTTGCTATCAACTGCATTTTTAATGCATTTCAGTGCTTACACCATAGTGTTAAAACATTTATTTTTCTCCCCTGTCAGCAAGAGGTGCCGCATATCCTGCCTCGTATACTCCAACCCTCAAGCTTTACTTACATAAACCCTCAACCATTGGGCACTATTCAGCCTCCAGAGGTTGATTTTCTGCACATTAACCCGTGAAAAGCACCTCAAAAATCCCTCAAGTTCACCTTGAAGTGATACCTTAGAAATGTACGTTGCACACCGTCCAAAAAAGAGTTCTTTCGGTACGAAAAAGGGTCAAAGAAACGCTATTCCCTCACCCCATTCATTACTTCAGCGCGCCCAAAAAGGCCTCTTTTACTGCCCCGTAAAAACCCTATACGCACCTCGCGCACCTACAGACGGAAACACCAGTACACATCACACAGTCCGCATACCACCTACATCAGGAGAACCAGATGAGGCTTCCATACATCGGCGCGCAGCGCACCGAAACACCTCCTCGCCCCTGCACCCGCCGCAAGCGCCCCGCACGCGCAGCCATGAGCCTGCTCGCCGCCGGCGCCATCCTCTTCGGAGGCGACCTGCCCGCCGTCCTCGCGCAGGCACCCAGCGACGAAGCCATCCTGGCAGCAGCTCAGGCAGCGCCCCAGGTTGAAGGCCCCGTCAGCCCCCTCACCCTCACACGCAACGGCGTAGCACGCCCCACCACCCCCACCGCGGCGGCACCCGGCACGCTCCCCCAGCAGAACTTCGACCGATTCATCGTCACCTACACCAACGAAGCCAAGCAGCGTAAGCAGCAGAACGAAGGCAATCGGGATGCAATCCAAGACATTGCTAATGACGTTAAAGACACCGTTGATGTTGCCAGTGAATCTCTGAACGTTGACACTCAAATCCTGCGCAGTACCTCCACCGATGACGCCGTCATCCAGACCTCCAAAACCCTCAACAAAAACGAGGCGAAGGAGTTCATGGCGAAGGTCGCCTCCGACCCGGACGTAGCCTCCGTCGAGCCCGACTACATCAACTACCCCGCCGCAGAGGGCGACATCACCTTCCAGTTCAACGACCCGCAGTACAGCAAGCAGTGGAACCTCACCAACCCCACCACCGGCGTTCAGAACACCGGTAACGCGCGCCTGCGCCGCGGCGCAAACGTGAAGGTCGCCGTACTTGACACCGGCTACGTGCCGCACCCCGACCTGGTTACCGGCATGGCGAACGGCTACGACTTCGTCAGCGACCCGCTCAGCGCCCGCGACGGCGACGGCCGCGACCCCAACCCCAGGGATGAAGGCGACTACGCACCCTACAACCTCTGCAAGGACCAGGCGAACGCCCACACCTCCACCTGGCACGGCACCAGCGTTGCTGGCATTATCGGTGCCCGCGGCAATAACCGCATGGGCATCGTCGGCGTTGCCGACCTCGCCCGCGTGCAGCCCGTGCGCGTACTGGGCCGATGCGGTGGCCGCACCTCAGACATTGCCGACGCCATCATCTGGGCTGCCGGCGGACACGTTGACGGAGTACCGGACAACGCCTACCCCGCCAAGATCATCAATATGTCCATCGGCACCGTAACCCAATGCCCCGCCGCGTACCAGCGCGCCATCAACATTGCACGCTCCAAGGGCGCAATCGTGGTCGCCGCGGCAGGTAACGGCAACACGGAGGCGTCCAAGTACGCGCCCGCCAACTGCATGGGCGTCATCACGGTTGGTGCAACCACCAAGGCTGGCACGCGAGCATCATTCTCGAACTACGGCACGAGGGTTAACATCTCGGCACCGGGTGAGGACATCCTCACCCTGTCCATGAACAGCCTCGACCGCCCTGATAACACTAAGTTCAGCTACGACTATGAGAGCGGCACCTCCATGTCGGCACCGCACGTCTCCGCCCTGCTGGCGCAGCAGCTGGTCAACGGCACCTCCATGACCACTAAGCAGGTCGAGGAGGCGTTCACCCTCGCGGGGGGAAACCGCATCAAGTGCGATAAGTATTTCTGCAGCCGAGGTATTATCAACAGCTTCAACCTGGCTAAAAAGGCTGGAAACCTGGACGCGAACGGTAGGGTGACCTACCTGCGACCGCGCAAGATTATTTCTAAGGGCCTGAGCGCCGGAGCGTCCAACACCAAGATTGCAGACAGGGCCGCCACCGACGAGGCAGCCGAGGCGACAGCAGAAGCTCTCACGGCAGGAGCCAACGGCGAGAGCCTCACCGGCGACTACGACCGAATTCCCGGCGCGCCCGCCATGGAAATCCCCGAAGATGCCCAGGTCTACGACTTGAACGGTGACGCCGAGCCCGTCACCCAGGACGAACCGCTGGTCACCAACCCCGCGCAGAAGCCCCGCGAGGCAGACGAGCAGCACTAAGCTACCCATAGCGTAGCCAGACCCGGTTCACGGGCAGAGCGAAGCCCCCGATGAGAGAACTCATCGGGGGCTTTTCGTATCTAAAATCAGTTTTGACTAGCGGTGATTACCGGTCGCGAAGCCCAAGTAACCATTGTTCAGGTAGCCATTGTTCGGGTAAGTACTGCTCGGGTAGGTGTTCGCAGATGCACCACCGTACCAGGAGCGGTAACGCGGGGTGTGGCCGTGACGCGGACGCGACGGGTAGGAGGGGCGAGTCACCGGGCGGGACGGGCGGGTCCTGGCCTTCGGAGCCGGGGTCACCTTCGGTGCAGGGGTTACCTTCGGTGCAGGGGCCTGCTGACGCTTAGCGTCCTCTTCAGCCTTCTTGCGTGCCGCCTCTTCAGCCGCCTTCTTACGTGCGGCCTCCTCCTCAGCCTTCTTGCGTGCCGCCTCAGCCGCGGCGGCATCGGCAGCCTCACGGTCGGAGCGGACCTGCTGAACCGCGCGCGCCGCATTCACAATGCCGGAACCGCACGCGGACTGGTCGCACTCAACACCCTGAGAGGTGGATTGCAGAGCCTTCTTCGCCTGAGCATACGTCAGCTTCGGGTCGACCGACTTCATGAGCGCCACAATACCGGCAACATGCGGTGCCGCCATGGAAGTGCCCTGGTACTCGGCGTAGTCGGCCTTACCGGGAGCAGTCTTACCGGCGTTCAGGGTGGAGAGAATACCGCCACCCCAGTAGCGGCGGTCGCCACCGGGTGCGCTCACGTCCACGCGGGAGCCGTAGTTGGAGAAGTAGGAGCGCTTGCCGTTCTTATCGGTTGCGCCCACATTGATGACGTCCTCGCAGTTGCCGGGGCTGGACTTCGAGGCATCAAAGTTGTTGTTACCCGCTGCGACGACCACGATGGAGCCACGCTTATTCGCCTGAGCAATCGCCTGGCGGTACGGGGTGGTGCAGGTGCCCTCGCTACCGATGGACATGTTAATGACCTGGGCGGGGTTCTGGTTTGCGGGGACACCGCGCACACTACCACCGGCAGCCCAAATAATGCCGTCGGTGATGTCCGAGTCGAAGCCGCCGCAGGCGCCCAGAACGCGCACGGGCACGATCTTCGCCTCGGGTGCCACGCCGGCAATGCCCTCGTTATTGTTCGCGATAGCGGCAATGGTGCCCGCCACGTGGGTGCCGTGCCAGTCGGAGGCGGTCGCCTTCGAACCGGTGAAGCACTGGTTGTCTACGGTCCAGTTGCCGGCATCGGTCGGGTCGGAGTCGCGGCCGTTACCGTCGTTGGAGAACGCCGACTCGGCAATGAAGTCGTAGCCGGGCAGCACGTTAACGTCCAAGTCCGGGTGGGCGGTAATGCCGGAGTCCAGCACCGCCACGGTTACGCCCTTACCGCGGGTGGTGCCCCACGCCTCCAGCGCAGAGACGCCCTTCTCACCGGTGAGGGACCACATGCGGTTCATCTTCGGGTCGTTGATCTTGACGGTCTCCGAGGTGTTGTCCACGGTGGCGTAGCGGCGCATATCGGGCGACACGGAGGCGACCTTGGAGTTCGCGCTCAGGGCGTTCATGTACTGCTGCGCCTGCGCGGGGGTGAGCTCCGCGGAGGTGGTGACCACGCTGGCATCCAGCGCGGTGGAGCGGACGTAGCTGGTCTTAATGTTCAGCAGCTCGTCAATGCTCTGCACCTCGGAGCTGATGCCCGCGTAGAGTGCGTCGCTCCAGGTTGCCTGCTGGGTACCGGCGGCTGCGGACCAATCAATCTGGTCTGCGGTGGCGTCAGCGGAGGCGGCGTTCTTCGCTTCATCGGTGTAGGTGATGATGAAGCGGTTGTATGCCACGGGCGCGGACTGGGTGGTGTTAGAAGCCTGTGTCGCCACAGAAGCCTGGGTTGCGTGGGTAGCCTGCGCGGTGGGTGCCGCCACGGCGGGGATCACGCTTGCCGAGAGCAGGCAGGTTGCGGTGACGAAGCTCAGCAGGGAACGCTGTGAGGAGCGTGCCTGCGAGGGGCGAGCAATGCGAAGCATGGACGTCCTTGAGGTGAGTGGTACCGGGTGCGCACGATGCGGCGTAGCGTTGCCGTCTCGCGTTGAGGGCGTGTGCTCGGTACGAGTGAATACGGAAGAGTGAGGTGTTGGTGCATTGTGTGTGCTGTGAAGTGGTTCCACAATGTGCGTGCACGGGTACGCACCGTGAGATACTCTAGCACCCTTTTTCAGTTACTTTATGAATAAAATAACCTTTGTGATGCAGGTCATTTTATGCATAGATGAGTAAAACTTAAATCACTACTTTAAGTCGCGAGAATATTCCGACTAGGCATTTCTTTATCTGCATTTACATGAAAGAAAAATCTCATTATTTACGCCACACTATCGAGTTTTAGCCCCGCCAAACATAGAAAAAGGTGCTAGGATAGCGATATCTCACCACATAAACTACTTCCGATGAACTCCCGCACGGGGGTTTAGAGAAAAATACACATCAATGCAGTGATGTGCATTTTCTTTTTCTATTCGCTCCTCACAAGCAAATATGCAAAAGAATGCAAATATTTTCTCGAAGGTGCATTTATGTGAGTGGATGACCAACCCACTTGCCGCTTCCGGCACTCACATACGCAAAGGACCCCGATGTCTTTTACCACTCACCCCTCAGCGCGCGGTGTCGCACGCACCGCGCTGAGCCTGGGCACCGCCGCAGCACTCGTCACGACCCTGGGCGCCCCCGCATCCTTCGCGGCACCCGCCAAGGCTAACGGAGCCGAGCGCGCCAAGGCGCACACCACCATTTCCTCCCTAAGCTCCGCACAGCAGAAGGCAGGCTTCAACCGATTCGTTATCACCTACACCGACAGCGCTCTGAACGCAGGTGGCATCAACTGGGCAAGCCCCGCAGGCACCCAGGTTGCCACCTGGAACGACGGCCTCTACCAGGGTCTCACCTCCGAGGTGAAGAGCGTCGATGACCTCTTCAAAATCAAGACCAGCTACGTACGCACCACCGCTCAGAAGGCAACCGTGGTGACTCTCTCCTCCAAGCTCACCGCGGAGCAGGCAGAGAAGTACATGGCGGCGCTGAGCTCTAACCCCTCCGTCGCGTCGGTTGAGCCCGACCTGCTGCGCCGCTCCAACGCACGCACCCGTACCGCCGCAAACTCCAAGGTCGCTCAGGTAGCCCAGGCTGCCCAGGCGTCGAACCAGGTTGTGGCGCCGAACGACACCCTCTACCCGCAGCAGTGGAACCTGCACGGCACCAAGGGTCTGGCTACCCCCGAAGCGTGGAAGACCACCCAGGGTGCCGGCGTGACCGTTGCTGTGATTGACTCCGGCATCGTCAAGCACCCCGACCTGGACGCTAACGTCCTGCCCGGCTACGACTTCATCACCGAGCCCTCCATTGCTCGTGACGGCAACGGCCGCGACTCCGACCCGACCGACCAGGGCAACTGGGAAGAAGCGGGCGTCTGCGGTGCTGATGCAGAGGCAAGCGAGTCGAACTGGCACGGCACCCACGTTGCCGGCTCCATCGCGGCGATTATGAACAATAAGCGCGGTATCGTCGGCGTGGCACCCTCCACCAAGATCCTGCCCGTGCGTGCCCTGGGCATGTGCGGCGGCTACGACTCCGACATTGCGGATGCAATGGTTTGGGCAGCCGGCGGCACCGTTGAAGGCGTTCCTGCGAACTCCAACCCCGCCAAGATCATTAACCTCTCCCTCGGCGGCGAAGGCACCTGCCCCGCAACCTACTCCAAGGCTATTGCTGAAGTGAACAAGCGCGGCGCGATTCTCGTTGTCGCTGCTGGTAACGATGGTCAGGACACTTCCAAGGTCGCTCCGGCTAACTGCGGCGGTTCGATCGTGGTGGGCGCTACCGACCAGAACGGTAAGCGTAGCGACTTCTCCAACTACGGCAAGATTGTTGATGTGAGCGCTCCCGGCAGCAACATCATGTCCACCGTGGATCTGGGTACCACCGTGTCCACCGGCGCAGGCTACACCGAGTACGACGGCACCTCCATGGCAGCACCCCAGGTTGCTGGCGTGATTGCTCTGATGAAGTCCGTGGATCCCTCGCTGAACGCTGAGCGTGCAAAGCAGATTCTGAAGCAGAGCTCCAAGCCGCTCACCTGCGATGTGAACGGTTGCGGTTCCGGCATTGTGAACGCCGCGAGCGCACTGGCTATGGTGCAGGGCAAGAAGGACCCGAACCCGCAGGCAAAGCCCTGGCCGAAGCGTGCACCCAAGCACCCGACCCGTGCGGCTCGTGTTGGTTACGTGACTAACCCGGCTGTTAACCACAACCCGCCGTTCCTGATTACTGCTCACGGCCTGATTCCCGGTCAGTAATCGGCATGTTGCCAGCTCGGAAGCCGGTGAGCCAATAGGCTTCTGAAGGATGCCACATACAAAAAGCCCCCGTTGAGTTTTGAACTGCGCCCCGAAACTTGGACGCA
>NZ_KV813785.1:0-23363 GCF_001813725.1 Rothia sp. HMSC072B04
GTGCTGGAGGCGGTGGGCACGCCCCCTTTTGTTGTGCTCCTTGATTGTGTTCGGAGGTTCCGGGAATGGTGTGTGCGACCGAACTATTCTTCGGAAAACAGCCCCAGGGCACCCCTGGGAGTGCTAATATGGGCATATTACGAAGAATAGTTCGTATAACCTGAGGTTCTGTAGCGGTGAGGAGGAAACCCCCCATGGCATTCGACGCAACGGGGTTCGCGCAAGAATTTGGTGCGCAGGTTCGCGCCGTCCGCAAGTACGAAAAAATCACCCAAATGGAGTTGGCATGGATGGTCGGGCTCAGCGATAAAACAATCCGCGATATTGAGCGTGGGCTACCCGGCCCATCAATTGGTGCGGTCCTCAAGGTCGCCCAAGAGCTCGGCATCGAGCTGGCCATCACCAACCCCCTCACCTAACCCCTCCCGCACACTGCGATAGAAAACAGAACCTGGAGAAAAGCCATGACAGATGAACTTATGGCAGATGTCTATAAAGATGGTGTTCTCGCCGCATATTTGAGGCGAGACGCCAACGGGCTGATTCATTTCACTTACCGGGCAGATTATGAAGGCCCGGCAATTGCCACGAGCCTGCCTTTAAACGCGGAATATACCGCAGAATCAATTCCTCCTTTCTTTCAGAATCTTTTGCCCGAAGGCTATAGGCTCGACGTCGTTAGTTCCGAGAAAAAAATCAGCAAAAATAACACTCTGGGCTTATTGCTGGTGATTGGTTCTGACGTTCCAGGCGATGTGCAAATTATTGAGCACGGGCGGGAACTGTACACCGCCCCTGCCGCATTGGTGAACAACCCTGAGGTCGTTTCCTTTGCGGAACTTATGGGCACGGTTGACCGTCGAGGACTGCCTGGCGTTCAAGAAAAGCTGAGTGCCGTCATGAAAACCCTGCCCGTGCATTGGACGGGCGCTGGCTACGACGCGCTTCTGAAAATCAGCCCGCAACGCATGCCCGGGCTCGTGGAAAACGAAGCTGCCCACCTCACGGCGGCTGCACTCATGGGGATTCCTGTAGCTCAGCATGAGCTTGTCTATGATCGAGACGGCGTATCAGGTTTGATGGTCTCCCGTTTCGACCGAACACCCTCTGGGGGACGCATCGCTATGGAGGATGGCGCACAGATTTTGGGTGTTCCTTCGGGTGAGAAATACACGGAAGATAATCCTGCTGTGACAACAGAAAGTGTCATTCAAGCAATGGTGAAGCTTGCTGCTTCCCCTGCTATTGCCCGCAGGAATCTTTACATGCATTTTCTCTACGCTTGGCTGACCGGCAATGGGGACCTGCACGCAAAAAATATCTCGCTCCTCAAGGGACGCCGTGGATGGGAAGTAGCTCCTATCTACGACATCCCCTGTTCGCTCGTGCACATTAAATCTCTATCCATGGCGCTTAGCGTCAATGGAAAAGATAATTCGAATCCCGGTGACGGTTCGCCGCCCGAAGATTGGAAGATTACTGTTGACGATTGGCTTGCTCTCGCAGAGACTATCGGTCTTCCGCCTAAGGTGCAGAAAGACGCTCTAACGCGTGCTCTCAAAGCGGCTCGAGCAGTTCGCTGGCCCACAGACCGAGCCGCCCCGGGATATGTTTTCAACTCGAATGCCTCACCGTTTAAGGCCATGCAGAAAGAGTTGGAACGCCGCCAGGACGAGTTTGAAGAGTACCTTCATACGCGCTCCTAAGGCTCCTGACTTCTTGAGCCTTCGTTATTTCTAAATTCTCCTCGTGAAGTATCTATCTACATAGATACTTCGCAATTTCTATAAAGGAACCACCATGCAGAATGGACGCGCAGGACGCCTGCACCCCGCCGTCGGCACTGCCCGCCGCCACCTCGCCGCCGCCCTCGAAAAGCTCCTCGGCGCCGGAAGCATCAAAGCCACCGGACGCTCCCGCACCGCCTCCACCGCGGACGCCGCCGACCTGCCCCTGCTCCTGGTCGCCTGCAGTGGCGGCCCCGACTCCCTCGCGCTGGCGGCCATCGCCGCGCACTTCGCCCGCCGCGGCGACGTACGCGTAGGCGCCATCATCGTCGACCACGGCCTACAAGAAGACTCCGCCGCGGTCGCCGCGCAGACCGCGCAGACCCTCACCGACCTGGGGCTTCACCCCGTCATCACCGAAAAAGTGCAGGTTCCCGTCGGGAACATGGGCCCCGAAATGGCGGCGCGCACCGCCCGCTACACCGCCTTCACGAAAGCCGTTGAGGCGACCGGCGCCCGCGCCGTACTGCTCGGCCACACCCTCGACGACCAGGCAGAAACCGTGCTACTCGGCCTAAGCCGTGGCTCCGGCACGCGCTCCCTTGCCGGTATGCCGCCCGTGCGCGTCGAAGAGGGTGTCACCTACCTGCGCCCCTTCCTCGGCCTGCGCCGCACCGACATGCTCGACATCTGCGACGCCGAAACCCTCACCCCCTGGATCGACCCGACCAACGCCGACGAAACCCTCATGCGTGCCCGCATCCGCCACAGCGTGCTGCCCTACCTGGAAGAGCACCTCGGCGGGGACGTCGCCCGCTCCCTGGCGCGCACCGCCTCCGTAGCTGGCCCCGACGCCGAATACCTCGACGAGCAGGCACAGGCAGCCTACAAGCAGGCGCTCCTACCCACCGGAACCGCCGTGCGCGGCATCGAACGTGAGGACGCCGTGCTGCTGGACCGTGCGCAGGTGGCGGCGCTGCACCCGGCGCTTCGATTGCGTGTGCTTGCGACCGCCTGCAAGACCGCCGGGGGAGAGAACCCGGGCTTCGAGCGACTGCAGGCGCTGGACTCTTTCACCGCCGAATACGCGATAGCTGGGCCCGTTCAGATGCCCGGTCACGTGAACGCGTACCGTCGCCGCAAAATTGTGCATCCGGCAACCGCTGAACGCCTGGACGTGCTCGTATTAGTGCCAACTCGACCCTAACTAGGTGCCCAGCTAGGTGCCCGCGGAGCCCCCTCAGCACACACTATCTGCGTGGTGAGGTGCGCCGCGGCGCCGTTTTAAGCCATACTTAAGGCGAACACCATCCACATTGTCCGCTGTGGGAAGGCATGAAACCCCTCACCCGGGGCCCCGGCGGAGGCGCAGAGCGTCTAAAAGAATACGAAGGAATACATCGTGCAGGCTATCGACGTGCAGGACGATATCAAGAACGTTCTCTTCAGCAAGGAAGAGATTAATGCGAAGGTCGCCGAACTGGCGGCGCGCATCGACGAAGACTACGCCGGTAAGGACGTGCTGTTGGTGGGTGTTCTCAAGGGCGCCATCATGATCATGGCTGACCTTTCCCGCGCTCTCAAGGGCCACTACACCATGGATTGGATGGCTGTTTCTTCTTACGGTTCCGGCACCAAGTCCTCCGGCGTTGTGCGTATCCTCAAGGACCTGGACACCGACCTGGTGGGCCGCAACGTCCTGATCGTTGAAGACATCATTGACTCCGGCCTGACCCTGGCATGGCTGCAGCAGAACCTGATTTCTCGCGGCGCAGCTTCCGTTGAGATTTGCACCCTGCTGCGCAAGCCCAAGGTCGTCAAGGCTGACGTTGAGGTCAAGTACGTCGGCTGGGACATCGAGCCCGAGTTCGTCGTTGGTTACGGCCTGGACTTCGCTGAGAAGTACCGCAACCTGGACTGCGTCGCAACCCTGCACCCGCACGTTTACTCCTAAGCCTTCACCTCAGCAACCATACTGTAGGTAGTTACGCCCCGCCTCCTCACTCTTGTGGGGGAGCGGGGCGTTGCTGTACCCGCCGGTGGATGTACGTGGAGGCGGGAGGCGCATCCGCCAAGACGGGCCGCCGCCGGTGTACCAGCCGCCGCAGATACCCGGCGAAGAAGATGCACTTTCACCCCCGCCGAGTGCTACAACCCTTTAGCCCGCAGGTGAAATAGAGAAGCCCGGTACCTAGCCGCCCGCCGGGGTAGGGTACATTTAAGGTTGCACCGTTGGGTGTTCCGGCAGGCATGCCGCACCCCAACGGGTTACAGCCGCAACGTAAGGACAAAGCATTGGCGCAAAACCCCAATACTCCGCAGAAAGGCTCGGAGGGCTTCCTGAAGAAGCTGATTAACGGCCCCTGGTTCTGGCCGGGTGCAGCTCTCGTAATCATGCTGGCTTTCCTCATGGCCTCCTTCTTCACTCAGCCCTCGCGTCAGGTGGACACCAACGTGGGTCTTCAGCTGCTCAACGACCACCAGGTCAAGAGCGCAAAGATCTACGACGGCGACCAGCGCGTCGAGCTGCAGCTAAAGGACGACTACAAGAAGGGCAACGACAACTACGGTAAGTCGGTGCGCTTCTACTACGTGCAGCCCCGCGGCGACGAAGTTGCTAAGGCAATGGAATCCGCCGAGCTGGAAAGCTACACGGACCAGCCCGTTGAGCACAGCTTCCTGGGCTCCCTGATGTCCCTGCTTCTGCCGATTCTGCTCTTTGGTGTGCTCTTCTGGTTCCTGATGGGACGAGTCGGAGGCGGCTCCTCCGTCATGAGCTTCTCCAAGTCCCGCGCGAAGAAATTCACCAAGGACAAGCCGGAAGTCCGCTTCAGCGACGTCGCCGGCGTGGACGAGGCGCTCGCCGAGCTGGAAGAAGTCCGCGAGTTCCTGGCTGAACCCGAAAAGTTCACCCGCCTGGGTGCAAAGATTCCCAAGGGCGTGCTGCTGTACGGCCCTCCCGGCACCGGTAAGACCCTGCTCGCCAAGGCTGTGGCGGGCGAGGCTGGCGTGCCGTTCTACTCGATTTCTGGCTCTGACTTCGTTGAAATGTTTGTGGGTGTGGGTGCGTCCCGCGTGCGCGACTTGTTCAAGGAAGCGAAGAGCGACCCCGCCGCCATCGTCTTCGTCGACGAGATTGACGCTGTTGGCCGCCGCCGCGGCGTCGGCATGGGCGGCGGTAATGACGAGCGTGAGCAGACCCTGAACCAGCTGCTGGTTGAGATGGACGGCTTCGACGGCAACTCGAACGTCATCGTCATTGCGGCAACGAACCGACCCGACGTTCTGGACCCGGCGCTGCTGCGTCCCGGCCGTTTTGACCGTCAGATTGGTGTGGACGCCCCCGACATGCAGGGCCGCGAACACATCCTGCGCGTTCACGCCGCAGGCAAGCCGATCGCTAACACCGTTGACCTGGCACAGGTTGCTAAGCGCACCCCCGGCTTCACCGGTGCTGACCTGGCGAACGTCATGAATGAGGCGGCTCTGCTGACCGCCCGCGATAACGGCAACGTGATTGACGACCGCGCTATCGACGAGGCAATCGACCGCGTCATGGCTGGTCCGCAGCGTTCCTCGCGCATCATGAACGAGCACGAGCGTAAGGTCACCGCATACCACGAGGGCGGTCACGCCCTGGTCGCGGCGGCACTGCGTAACTCCGCGCCGGTCACCAAGATTACGATTCTTCCGCGCGGTCGCGCCCTGGGTTACACCATGGTCATGCCGCAGGACGACAAGTACTCCACGACCCGCCACGAACTGCTCGACCAGATGGCGTACGCGATGGGTGGCCGTGCCGCTGAGGAGATCGTCTTCCACGACCCGTCCACCGGTGCGTCTAACGACATTCAGAAGGCAACCGACACCGCCCGCAAGATGGTCACCGACTACGGCATGAGTGCCGTGATTGGTTCCGTGAAGCTCGGCGGCGAAGACACCGAACCGTTCCTCGGTGGCGGCGGCGCTTCGGCACGCAACTACTCCGACGCGACCGCGGCAAAGGTTGACGCTGAGATCCGCGCCCTGCTGGAGCAGGCACACGATGAGGCATTCCAGATTCTGCTGGAAAATCGCGATATTCTGGACCGCCTGGCGTTCGCCCTGCTCGAGAAGGAAACCCTGCTCGAGAACGAAATTGCCGAAATCTTCAAGGATGTTCGCAAGCGCCCCGAGCGTGAGCACTGGTACTCCAAGCCGACCCGCGAGCGTACCGACATCCCGCCGGTGAAGGCACCGAGTGAGCTGGCGAAGGAAGCCGAAAAGTCTGAGGAAGCACCTGCCGAGGCGCCGACTGTTCCGGTAGCACCGGCTGCACCCGCGCAGCAGGTTCCGGTAGCACCTACGCAGCCGTTGCCGCCTCAGGCGCCCCTCACCAACCCGGACGCCGACCCGACCGTCGCAATGCCCACCCAGCAGTACCCGAACTACCCCGCCCCTCCGGCGCAGCGCCCGGAGAGCGGCACCCCGAACCAGAATGGAGCAGAGAATGAGCGAGGCTAAGAACGCCGTCGACCAGCCGCGTATTGAGGCTGCCGTCCGTGAGATTCTGCTCGCGATTGGTGAGGACCCGGACCGTGACGGCCTGCAACAGACCCCGGCACGTGTGGCGCGTGCCTACGCGGAGTTCTTCTCAGGCCTGCACCAGGACGCCGGCGAGATTCTGGGCACGACTTTCGACATTGCCCACTCTGAGATGGTGCTGGTGAAGGACATCCCGTTCTACTCGACCTGTGAGCACCACCTGGTGCCGTTCCACGGCGTGGCGCATGTGGGTTACATTCCGGGCCCGGACGGTAAGGTGACCGGTCTGAGCAAGCTCGCCCGCGTGGTGGATCTGTATGCTCGCCGCCCGCAGGTGCAGGAGCGTCTGACTACGCAGGTGGTGGAGGCTCTGGAGGAGCACCTGAACCCGCGCGGTGCGATTGTGGTGATTGAGGCTGAGCACATGTGCATGTCGATGCGCGGTGTGCGTAAGCCGGGCGCGAAGACCGTGACTAGCGCGGTGCGCGGTGCGCTGATGAACGGCGCAACCCGTGCGGAGGCGATGAGCCTGATCTTCTCGCAGCGCTAAGCGCATGCAATGAGCATATAGCTATACGCCAGGGGGCAGGATTCTAAGGAATCCTGCCCCCTTGCGCTATACCCCTGCGCTGTGCGGTCGCATGTGTTGGGCCGCATGACGAGTGCCCTTGCGTAGAGGGCGTCATCAGCTGTAGAGTAGTACCACTAGTACCGGCACCACTCCTTCGGGAGTACAGGACCGGTCTTCTTTTTTATGTGATTGACGCTCATCCCTCATCTGGGGGCAGGCGCACTCTAGACACGCTGAAAGGGGCGGAGGTGAAAACCTCCGCCCCTTTTCGCATCGCCAAAGTGCTCTGAGAATGTGTTCTGAGCCGGTACCTTCCGCGGGGCGTGGCAGCGCCGGTAGTGCCGCACCGCAGAAGCTAGAAGAGCCCCGCCGCTAACGCTGCAAGCTACCCTTCGCCTCGCTCGGATTATCCCAGCCCAGGGCAAGAGTCGCGATCAAGCCCACGGCAATGAAACCGCAACCGGTCGCGGTGCCGAAAGCAATCCAGCGCACGGCAGGAGCACCTTCAGCGAGCACAATAGTCACCAGCGCGGCAAGAGCTACCAGGGAGAGAATCCAAGCTCCAGTCTTCATATTCACAATGAGTCACTTCCTAGAGTATGTATGTGTGGGTGCGCGCCACCGACCGGGAACGCGCCCGGCACGGTATGCGTGCCCTCCCAGCATACCCTTAAATAAGTATCTGTAATGCAAGTATTGCATGCCGTGTCCCCAGAATCGACCCCACAGCTACCCCAACCCCCACCCCAATCACTGTGTCAATCACTGCGGCAAACTCCACCGCACCGCAGATTCGGTACGATAAACCCATGACTGAATCCACACACACCACCCGTGTAGCCCCCCTGCCCTGCGACGCGCTCGCCGCCGAACGCACCCTCGTGATGGGCATCCTCAACGTCACCCCCGACTCCTTCAGCGACGGCGGCCAGCACTACGCCGCCACCGACGCCATCGCCCGCGCCGCCCGCATGATTGCCGAGGGCGCCTCCATTATCGACATTGGCGGTGAGTCCACCCGCCCCGGTGCCGTGCGCATCAGCGTGGAGGAGGAGCAGCGCCGCATCCTGCCCGTCATCGAGGCAGTCGCGCAGATGGGCACCACCATCAGCGTGGACACCATGAACCCGCAGACCGCTCGCGCCGCCATTGCCGCCGGTGCGCACATCATTAACGATGTGTCCGGTCTGAACGTCAGCAATGAAATGATTGAAACCGCCGCTGAACTGCAGGTGCCGTACATCCTCATGCACGCCCGCGGCACCTCCCAGACCATGGACAGCCTGGCGGAGTACCCGCGCGGCGTGGTCACCGAGGTTGTGGAGGAGCTGACCGGCCTGCGTGAGCGTTTCCTTGCCGCCGGTGTGCTGCCCCAGAACCTGATTCTTGACCCGGGTCTGGGCTTCGCGAAGGGCGGCATGCAGGATTGGGAGCTGCTCGCCGCCATTGACGAGCTACAGGGCCTGGGCCACCGCCTGCTCATTGCCGGTTCCCGCAAGCGTTTTATCGCCAACGCTCTGACCGCGGCGGATATGGCGCTGGCCGAGCGCCTGAACGCGAGCGGCTTCACCGCAACCGATGCGGGTGAGGCTGAACGCGAACTGTGGCAGCCGCTGTCGGAACCGCGCCCGGCTCAGCACCGTGCGGCAGCCTCTGCGGCGGTGACCGCCCTGGTGGCGGCGCGCGGCGTGTGGGCGGTGCGCGTGCATGACGTGCCCGCCAGCGTGGATGCGGTGACGGTCGCCTCCGCGCTGCGCTCCGTAAGCTAAGGCTCTGTCAGCTAGAACCACCACCCCACAACCTCCGACTACCCGAATACCCTCTAGGAGACCCCAATGACCCAGGCAGATTACGCCCTCCACGACCGCATCACCCTCACCGGCATTACCGCCAAGGGATACCACGGCGTGCTCGACTTTGAGAAGCGCGACGGCCAGCCCTTCGTCGTGGACGCGACCCTGTACAGCGATTTTTCCGCCGCAGCCGCTACGGATGACCTGACGAAGACCACGAACTACGCGCTCGTGGTTGACCTGATTCACCGCCACGTGACGAACGGTTCGCTGGACCTGATTGAGACCCTTGCGGTGAACATTGCCGAGGGTATCCTTGCGATGTTTGAGCTTGTGGAGGCGGTGGAGATTACCGTATCGAAGCCGCAGGCGCCGATTGAGTTGCCGTTCGGTAACGTTGCGGTGAGCGTGTTCCGTGAGCGCGCCGCGGAGCGTGTCGTGGAGGGCGGCCGCTAGTGGCGGGCGCAGCAGAATATACACACCGCGCTGTGTTGGCGTTGGGCTCGAACCTGGGCGAAAGCGAAGACACCCTGGAGCGTGCCGTCGCCGACCTGGTGGCGGGCGGCGTGCAGCTGGTGCGCGCCTCCGGGTTGTACCGTACCGCCCCGGTGGGTGGCCCGGCGGGTCAGCCGGATTTTGTGAACGCGGTCATTGAGGTGGCCACTGACCTGGGCGCCTACGAGCTGCTGAAACTGTGTAATGCGGTGGAGGCGGCACATCACCGTGAGCGCCTGGTGCGTTGGGGACCGCGCACCCTCGATATTGACGTGATTGACTATGACGGCGTGATCTCTGAGGATCCGGTGCTGACTTTGCCGCATCCGCGGGCGCAGGAGCGTGCTTTTGTGCTGGTGCCGTGGGCGCAGATGGACCCGCAGGCGTACCTGACGGTGACCCGGCGTGCGGAGCCTTCGGGGGAGCGGCCGGATGAGGTTCCTGCGCCGCTGAGCCGCGAGGTCGTGAACGTTGCGGAGCTGTCCCGCACGCTGCTTGGGGCGGATGAAGACGCTATTAGCTATATGCGTGAGATGCAGGTACCTGATCAGCCTTAAATGTGGCACTCTGGAAGGTAGAGGAACCTACCGAAAGGAAACACCATGAAGCCCCTGAGTTATCGGGCGATTATTGTGGCGGCTGTGTGCGGTGCCGCTGCCGCTCTTATGGTGAATTCCGTGATGATTGGCGCCGGTTTTGGTGAGCTGAATTTTTCGTGGATGCTCGGCGCGGTGTGCCTGCTGGTTGCGGCGGGCGCCGTGTGGCTGGGGGTGCAGGTGGCTCGTTATCGTCGTATTCAGACGCGTGAGAAGGTACCCCATATGGGTCCGATTCTTGCGGCGCGTGCGGTGGCGTATGCGCAGGGTTCCATCATGACCGGTGCCCTCTTGACGGGCTGGTGCGCTGCGATTCTTGGCTACCATGTGGCGATGGTGTCTGTGCGCGGTTTTTCGGTGGTCTTTTGGGAGGTTCTTGTTAATTGTGTGGGCAGTGTTGCCCTGCTGATTGCTGGCCTGTGGGCTCAGCATTGTTGTCGTATTCCGCCGGAGGATGATGAGGATGCGGCCTCCTCTTCCGGTGCTGTAAAGCCGCGAGAGGGAGGAACCTATGTCGGCTCCTAACCAGAATAGTTATTCGCCGAATGGTCAGTACGGGCAGGACGCCCAACAGGGTCAGTATGGTCAGAGCCAGCCTGCTCAGCAGAACCAGTACGGGCAGTACCAGCAACCCTACGGTCAGGCTGGTGCCCCGTATGGACAGCAGACCCCGTATGACCAGCAAGCGCAGTATGGGCAACAGACACAGCACGGTCAGCAGGTTCCGCCCGCTGCCGCGTACCCGAACGCGCCTCAGCCGGTTTCCGCGCAGCCGGTAGCCTCTCAGCCCGTGCCGGAGCCGCAGTGGGTGCCCGCCGCATCCGGCTACCTGACGGTTCGTTTTGTTCACACTATTTCTGCCTTGGCGCTCCCGATTCTTGCGGGTGTTGCCGTGTATTGTGCGGGCGCGTTCTTCGGCGGCCCGGAGGCGCTACGCATCGTCGGTCTGGCGGTGGTCGCGGTGTTTGGTCTGTGGGGTCTGTGGTGGATTCTGACCACGCCGCGCCGTACTCGCGCGCTCGGCTACGCGCTGGAGTCGAATCACCTGATGGCTCGCCGCGGTATCGTGTTCCGTTCGATGAGCTCCATGCCGTACGGTCGCATCCAGTATGTTGATGTGGATTCGGGTCCGCTGGAGCGCATGTGCGGTGTTGCCCGCCTGACGGTGCGCACGGCGGGTACGACCACCGGCACGATGGTGCTGTTCGGTATTCCGCTGAACGTGGCGGAGGAGTTGCGCGCGGATCTGGTGCGCCGCGCCGATGAGCGAATGGCGGCACTCTAATGAGTACCCCGGTTCCGAATAATAACGCCCCGAACTCTCAGGAGCAGAAGTGGTGGCGTGCCGATATCCGCACGTTCATCATGAACCTCTGGTTCATTATTCTGCTGGCGTTCGGCTTCTTCCAGAGCATTATCCTGAATATTTTGACCACCCCGCCGAACGAGTGGGGCGCGCGGCTGACGCAGGCATTTGATGAGAACAGTAGCTACTTCAGCGCAACGTACTCGCAGCTTATCGGCTTCGCCGTGCTCGTGCTGATTCTGGTTGCTGGCTCGATTGACTGGTGGTTTACCCGCTATAGCCTGGACGATTTGGCGATTCACCGCCGTAGCGGTTTTCTGTTCAAGAAGAACCGCACGATCCGTCTGGAGAGCGTGCAGAGCGTGGACATTTCGCGTCCTCTGGTGGCTCGTCTGCTGGGTCTGTCGGAGCTGCGTTTTGAGGTGGCTGACGGCTCTTCGGAGGCGCTGCACATCAAGTACGTTTCTGCCCGCAAGGCGGAGGTTCTGCGCCGCACCGCGATGGCGAGTATTAACCTGCTGCGTTCGGAGGCGGCTGGCCGCCCGGTCGATGTGCTGCCCGATAGCATGCAGATTTCGGCGGAGCGCATGCCGGATGCGAATCAGCTGCACCAGCCGTTTGAGGCATCTTACGAGGCGTCCTATGGTGCGCCTCTGCAGGACGGTACCGTACAGGACGGCACTCAGCTGGTAGCGCCTCAGCAGGGCGCCCAGCAGCTCGCACCCGAGCAGTCTGCACCCCAGCGCCCCGGTACTCAGCAGCCCGGCGCATCCCGCCGCGGCGCTCGCATGCCGATGCCGGTCACGGCTGACCCCTCACAGCCGCCGATTTTCCGCATCTCGAATGTGCGTCTGATTGCCTCCATCATGCTGGAGCACCTGGTGTGGCTGGTGCCCGCCGTGGCCCTCATGGTCGGTGCCGCGGTCATTGCCGCGATGATGGGCGGCGAGAGCCCGTTCCTCATTTTCATGGCGATGCTGCCCGGTATGTTCGCGCCCATGGTCGGTTATGTGGTTGCCCTCTGGACACGTTTTGACGGTGCCGCGAACTTCAAAATCACCCCCAGCGGTCAGGGCGGCGTGACCCTGCGCTACGGTTTCACCGGCACGCACACCCAGAACGTGATGGTTGAGCGTATTCAGGCACTCGCCGTGGAGCAGTCCATCCTGTGGCGTGCGTTCGGCTGGTACCGCATCAAGATGACCATTGCCGGTATTGGTATTGAGAAGAACGACAACCAGAAGGTTGTGACCCGCAATGTTGCCCTGCCGGTTGGCAATAAGCAGGAGACGCTGATGGTGTTGCGCCTGCTGTTGCCCGCCCTGGATGAGGCGCAGGCGCAGGTGCTGCTGGATACCGCTGATGGTTCGCTGAAGAGTCAGAAGCCGCAGGTTCCGGCAATGATTGTGACGCCCTCTTCGGCGCGCTGGATGGACCTGCTCACCTGGAAGCGTAACGGCGTGACCACGGTCGGTTACACTGCCGGTTCGGTGCAGGCGAGCACCCGCATTGATTCTGATGCGGCACGTTCGAGCGTTGGTGAGCATACGCGGGGCGACCTGCTGCTGATTCGTGGCGGCTACTTTATCCGCACGCTGTCGATTGTTCCGGTCAGCCGTGTGCTGAGCGTGAGCCGAGGTCAGGGCCCGCTGCAGCGTGCCTTCGGATGCGCGAGCGTGCATTTCGGTACGGTGCCCGGCCCGGTGCGCACCCTCATGATGCACTTGCCGCCGCGCGTCTGCGAGGATTTGGTGTGGTTGATGACGGTTCGGCTGGAGGGTATTGAGCCCTACTACCGCGTACCGGAACCCGCGCTGGGTTCTGTGCCTGCTGCAAACGGGTACAGCGCGAACGGGTACGGTGCGCTCTAACCCGCCGGGTTAGCGGGCAGCAAAACTGCAGATCGCGCCCTGCCGTCAGTGTTCTTCGTGACACCGACGGCAGGGCCTGCGTAAAAGGGAGAATATACTTAAAGCCGTGATACAGCATTCAAAACCTGCGCGTTTGGGCATTGGAATTATTTCAGCCGGGAGGGTCGGATCCGTCCTCGGTGCGGCTTTGCGCGCCTGCGAGCACACTATTGTGGGTGTTCACGCGGTGTCTGAGGCTTCTCAGGAGCGCGCCGCGATGCTGCTTCCCGATGTGCCGCTGCTGCCGGTGGAGCAGATTGCTGAGCGTAGCGAATTGCTGATTCTTGCGGTTCCCGATGATGAGCTGCCGGGCCTCGTCACCTACCTGGCGTCCTCGGGAAGTATTACCGCCGGTCAGATTCTGGTGCACACCTCCGGCCGTCACGGCACCGAGGTTCTCGCACCGGCGACCGCGCTGGGCGCTATCGGTTTGGCGATTCACCCCGCCATGACGTTTACCGGCATGTCCGTGGACCTGCAGCGTCTGAACGGCACCTGCTTCGCAGTGACCGGGCCTGCACCGTTCATCCCGATTGCTCAGGCACTCGTGGTGGAGATGGGCGGCGAACCCGTGCACGTTGCCGAGGCCGACCGAGCGCTCTACCACGCAGCCCTAGCGCACGCCGCGAACCACCTCGTGACCATCCTGGGTCAGTCCCAGCAGATGCTCGCCTCCATCGGTATTGAGGACCCGGCACGCTACATGGGGCCGCTCGTTCGAGCCGCCGTGGATAATGCGCTCGCCAGCGGTGAGGGTGCTCTCACCGGGCCCGTGGCACGCGGAGACGCAGGCACCGTGAAGGCTCACCTTCAGGCTCTGAATGAGTACTCAGAGCATGAGAAAACAGGTGATATTACAGACTCTTATGCCGCTCTGGCACACGCAACCGCAAAAAGAGCGCATAATAGAGGTTTGTTAAACGATGAACAACTGGGACGAATTGAGAATCTGCTGGGTGAGTCTTCGGACCGCAACCACCCCGGCGATATTGATGATTCAGCCCCCGAAAACAAGGAGTTCTCGTCATGACTGAGACTTCGATGCCCCGAGTCGTGACCACCATTGCGGATTTCCGCACGGCAATCACCGAATCCCTTGCCGCAGCGCAGGAAGAACTGGACCGGGCAGCCCGCCAGGAGGCGGAGCAGAACGGCACCGCAGTTCAGTACACGAACGCATCCCTGGGCTACGTGCCCACCATGGGCGCCCTGCACGACGGCCACGCAACCCTGTTGCGTCGCGCCACTGAACAGAATGATGTAGTGGTCGCCTCCATTTTTGTGAACCCGCTGCAGTTTGGCCCCGGCGAGGATTACGAAGCATACCCGCGCACCCTGGAGGCAGACGCTGCCCTGGCTGGTGCCGCCGGCGTGAGCATCATCTTCGCACCTTCTGTGGAGGAAATGTACCCCGATGGTGACCCGCTCATCCGCATTTCGAGCGGCGAGCTGGGCACCAAGTTTGAGGGTGCGACCCGTCCGGGCCACTTTGATGGCGTGCTGGCCGTGGTCAATAAGTTCTTCAACATTATTCGCCCCGCAGCCGGTAACCACCCGGTGAACGCGTACTTCGGTCAGAAGGACGCTCAGCAGTACATCCTGATTCAGCGTATGGTGCACGATTTCAACCACGACGTGACCATGCGCCCTGTGGCGATTGTTCGCGACGATAACGGTCTGGCGCTGTCTTCGCGTAATGGCTACCTGTCGGATGAGGAGCGCGAGTCTGCCCTGGTGCTGTCCCGCACCCTGGCGATGCTGCGTGAGAATTCGCTGAACCGTGGCTTCCACGAGATTGATTTGGACGGTGCGCGTGAGCGTATCAACTCCACTCCGGGTGTACGCCTTGACTACCTGGAACTGGTCGACCCGATGACTTTCGGTGAGCCGACTGAGGAGTCGGAGCGAGTGCTGGCACTGGTTGCTGCGTTCGTTGGCCCGACCCGCCTGATTGACAACATGGACCTGCGCTAAGCGTTCGTTCGTTTAGAAGAGTCCCCAACACACTACACAGATAGGTATCACTGTGAGCACTGAGCACACTGCCGCACCGGCGATTGCTGATATGTCTGAGCAGATGCAGATTCGCCTGGAAAAGCGTGCGAAGCTAATCGAGTCGGGTCGCGAGGCATACCCGGTGGGTCTGCTGGATTCTGAGGGTAACCGCGTGGAGCCCAACCACATTGAGGATTTGCGCGCCGAGTACGACCCGAAGCTGGAGTCCGGCGAGCTGAAGGCAGGCGACGAGACCGAGCGTGTGGTGCACGTGGGTGGCCGCGTGGTGTTCGTCCGTAACACCGGTAAGCTGTGCTTCGCGACCCTGCAGGGTGGCACCGAGGGTAAGCGCATCCAGGCGATGCTTTCGCTGGCTGAGGTGGGCGAGGAGTCCCTGGCGGAGTGGAAGTCCCTGGTTGACCTGGGTGACCACGTGTTCGTGACCGGCCGCGTGATTGTTTCTCGCCGTGGCGAGCTGTCCATTATGGTGACCGATTGGAAGATGGCGTCGAAGGCTCTTCGCCCCATGCCGGTTCTGCATAAGGACCTGAACGAGGAAACCCGCGTTCGCCAGCGTTACCTGGACCTGATGGTTCGCGAGGAGGCTCGCGAGCTGGTGAAGAAGCGCGCCCTGATTACCCGCACTGTCCGCCGCGTGCTGGAGGATCACGGCTACATTGAGGTTGAGACCCCCGTTCTGCAGCTGGTGCACGGTGGCGCGACTGCTCGCCCGTTCCGCACCCACCTGAACGCTTTTGATCAGCCGATGACCATGCGTATTGCGACCGAGCTGCCGCTCAAGCGCGCAGTGGTGGGCGGTATTGAGCGCGTGTACGAGATTGGCCGCGTGTTCCGTAACGAGGGCGTGGATTCGACCCACAGCCCCGAGTTCACCACCCTGGAGTGCTACGAGGCGTATGCCGACCAGTTCGTGATGGCTGAGCGCATGAAGGAGATTATCCAGAGCTGCGCAAAGGCTGTCGGTACTGAGCGTATTGAGACTGAGAACGGCACCATCGACCTGTTCGGTGAGTGGAAGTGGGTTGGCGTGTACCCGGGCCTGTCTGAGGCTGTGGGCGTTGAGATCACCCCCGAGACTGACGCTTCGGTTCTGCGTGAGATCGCTGAAAAGCACGAGGTTGACATCGACCCGAAGTGGGACGCTGAGAAGCTGGTGACCGAGCTCTTCGGTGAGATTGTTGAGCCGACCCTGGTGAACCCGACCTTCGTGTACGATTACCCGCCGAGCGCTCAGCCGCTGGCGCGTCCGCACCGTTCCGGTGAGCCGCTGATTGAGGCGTGGGACCTGATTATTGGCGGTATGGAGCGCGGTACCGCGTTCTCCGAGCTGATTGACCCGGTTATTCAGCGTGAGCGCCTGACCGCTCAGTCGCTGCTTGCTGCTGCCGGTGATGACGAGGCGATGGAGCTGGATGAGGACTTCCTGCGCGCCCTGGAGCACGGTGCACCCCCGATGGGTGGCATCGGTCTGGGTATTGACCGCCTGATCATGCTGCTGGCGGGCGACCAGGATCCGGAGCGTCCGGGTACCGTGGTGCGTCAGCCCGGTATTCGTGAGACCATTCTCTTCCCCCTGATGAAGCCGGAAGCCTAAGCTTTAGCTTCACCTCGAGGGTTGCTTATACTTCGCCTTGAGAGGCGATAATGCGGCGGGTGCCGCGGATACGGTTGTATCTGCAGCACCCGCCGTTTTTGCGTGCACTCTTTTGCACGGTGTATAGCGTGTGGTGTGGGCTTGGATTGGTATTTGCACAGGTCAGGGGCGTTTTTCGGTGCTTTTTTGCTCTATTCGGGTGCTGATTTATGCTGCTCTATTCGTTCTGGCGGGTGTTTCTGTTCTTGTACACAAATGTGTTGTGCAGAAAAGAATGAGGTGCTGGGATAGGGGTAGAATTTCGCTTTTGAATAGAGCTGAAATGCTATGGTGCGAATGGTCTATTGTGCAGACTCGTACGGGCGCTATATTTCACTCAGATTGTCGGGGACGCCGGGGCGCATTATTAGGTGTCTTTGTCTCTGGGGGCTGTGTCTGCTGTCTGGAAGAATCCAAAGTATTTGCACTCTGAACTTCGCTTTAATGTTCTTGTGGCGGATGCAGATTTAACGGGGATGCACAGAAGCGATATATCGCTGCGGGTGATTGGTGCATTGTTTCAATGCTCAGAATATTTTCGGAATTTTTAATATAGTTCTGTTACTATATGAAAGAAAATTAGTACATAAATATATCCGGCACATTATTTTCTCAATCCCGATAGAGGCTTTTGGGTTTACTCCACAGGATATATGCAACAGATGAGGAGGTGCCTCAATGGCACAGAAGGTTCGCATCATCCTTGAAGACGATCTCGATGGCGGCCCCGCAGACGAAACTATCCGTTTTGGCCTGGACGGCGCTCACTACGAAATCGATCTGTCCTCCGCAAACGCAGCTCGCCTGCGTGACGCTATCCGCCCCTTCGTAGCGAAGTCCCGCCGCGTGCAGGGTGCCGCTACCCAGCGCACCCGTGCTCCCCGTGGCACCGCTGCTCCGGTTAAGCGCAACCCCGAGACCGCAGCAATCCGCGAGTGGGCTAAGGCTAACGGCCACAAGGTTTCTGACCGCGGTCGTATCCACCAGGACATTCAGGACGCATACTACGCAGCAATGAAGGCTCAGGACTAAAGGTTCTAAGTTATTGCGTGTAACCGGAGGTGCTGGTTCTTTAGGACTATAAACCTCCGGGTGCTCAAGGCGGGCGGTGTTATCACCGCCCGCCTTTTGTTGTGCCCCCTTATGCGTTGTGTGTTTTGTGTATCTAATGGGGCGTGTTTTGTGCCTAATTCCAATTAACTATTTACGCGTAAAATATATTGGGCTGGTTGATGGTACATTCTGTGCAATGATGAGGGGGTGTTGGTCGGCCACAGCGGCATAGTTTGCATTCAGATTCTGCGTTCATTTAGATTTCATGCATCGGCAGGAAGGCTAAAGGTGTTGTTGCATTAATCTCTTCGGTGCGGTTGTTATGTGCCGTTGTTGTGCGCCGAGATATTCTCCCTGTAAGAGGTACAGAGCGCACCCTGAATAGAGTCGAAAATAATAAGTGCCCTACCTATGTGTCAACGTGGGGATTTCCTCTGATGTCGAGATGATTATCGGATGGAATTCTGACGCAGATCGCCTGAAGATTATGCGGAAATATATACCGGAAATGGTGCTGTATATATTTTTGCGAATTATTGAAATTTCTCACTTAAACATATAAATTTTTAAAAATTTCTGCAATATATTCACGCGCGTGCAGAAAACATGCGGTTTGAGTGTTGGTCTGTGTGGCTTCTTTTGGGTTCTTCTCTTCCGTAAACCCGTGTATCGGCACTGTAGACCCTCGGAACCCACTTGTAGCACCTTCCCGCGGTACATCCGACGGTAATATGCGCACACTCTGCACAGACTGCCTCCGCAAAAACAGCCAGCCCCGGCAAAAACAGGTAGCACTAACCGGGCGGCACCCGTCCATCTTCAGGGTAGGCTCACCTGCGTGAGCTAGACCCCTCAAAACCGCCCCGAACCCCGCCAGAAGCCCCGAAGCCGCGCCTAAACCGCCCCTAGAACGCCCCGAACAGCTCATCTGTTCTCTTGATGGCGAACAGACGCCCATCAGCCCGCCCTTTCAGCCGCGCTCAACGTACTCTTGTATCAATAGGAAAATGCAAGGAGTGCGTAAATGTTTGAACGCTTTACCGATCGAGCTCGGCGCGTTGTGGTGCTTGCCCAGGAAGAGGCACGCATGCTCAACCACAACTACATCGGTACCGAACACCTTCTGCTCGGTCTGATTCACGAGGGCGAAGGCATCGGTGCTCGCGCCCTGGAATCATTGGGCGTTACCCTGAACGCAGTACGTGAACAGGTTCAGGACATCGTCGGCCCCGGCCCCCAGGCCCCCAACGGACACATCCCCTTCACCCCCCGCGCGAAGAAGGTTCTCGAACTGTCCATGCGCGAGGCTATTCAGCTGAACCACGGCTACATCGGCACCGAACACATCCTGCTGGGCATGGTTCGTGCGAACGAGGGCGTGGCAAACCAGGTGCTGGTCAAGCTGGGCGCTGAGCCCGCCGCTGTGCGCCAGGCTGTTATGGACCTGATTTCCGGCTACCCCGGCAACAACTCCGGCGAGAAGGAAACCGCCGGCGTGGGTGCAGGTAACTCTCGCGAAGGCACTCCCGCGGGTTCCACGATTCTGGATCAGTTTGGCCGCAACCTCACCGCCGCAGCGCGTGAGGGCGAGCTGGACCCGGTCATCGGTCGCCACAAGGAGATGGAACGCGTCATGCAGGTCCTCTCCCGCCGTACCAAGAACAACCCCGTGCTGATTGGTGAGCCCGGCGTCGGTAAGACCGCCGTCGTGGAGGGCCTGGCACAGGCTATCGTGCACGGTGACGTCCCCGAAACCCTCAAGGACAAGCACCTGTACACCCTGGACCTCGGCTCCCTGGTCGCAGGTTCGCGCTACCGCGGTGACTTCGAAGAGCGCCTGAAGAAGGTCCTGAAGGAAATCCGCTCCCGCGGCGACATCATCCTGTTCATCGATGAGATTCACACCCTCGTCGGTGCGGGTGCCGCTGAGGGCGCGATTGACGCTGCCTCCATCCTCAAGCCCATGCTGGCTCGAGGCGAACTGCAGACCATCGGTGCAACCACCCTGGACGAGTACCGCAAGCACATTGAGAAGGACGCCGCCCTGGAGCGCCGCTTCCAGCCGATTCAGGTTGAGGAGCCCTCCCAGGAGCTCGCCGTGCAGATCCTCAAGGGTGTGCGCGATAAGTACGAGGCACACCACCGCGTCACCATTACCGACGAGGCAATTGAGACCGCCGTGAACCTTGCGGCACGCTACATCTCTGACCGCTTCCTGCCGGATAAGGCTGTCGACCTGATTGACGAGGCGGGCGCACGCCTGCGCATCAAGCGCATGACCGCACCCCCGGAAATCAAGCTTCTCGACGAGAAGGCAGCCAAGCTGCGCCAGCAGAAGGAAGACGCCATCAACTCCCAGGATTACGAGAAGGCCGCAGGCCTGCGTGATCAGGAGCAGAAGGTCCTGGCTGAGAAGGAAGAAGCTGAGAAGGCATGGCGCGAAGGCGGCGACGCATTCGGCACCGTGACCCCCGAGGTTATTTCTGAGGTTCTTGCTGCTTCCACCGGTGTTCCGGTCTACAAGATCACCGAGGAAGAGTCGACCCGCCTGCTGACCATGGAGCAGGAGCTCCACAAGCGCGTTATCGGTCAGGAGCACGCTATTGCGGCACTGTCCCGCGCTATCCGCCGTACCCGCGCAGGTCTGAAGGACCCGCGCCGTCCCGGTGGTTCGTTCATCTTCGCCGGCCCGACCGGTGTGGGTAAGACCGAGCTTGCCAAGGCTCTTGCCGAGTTCCTGTTCGGCGATGAGGATTCGCTCATCACCCTGGATATGTCCGAGTACCAGGAGAAGCACACCGTCTCCCGTCTGTTCGGTGCGCCTCCCGGCTACGTTGGCTACGATGAGGGCGGCCAGCTGACCGAGAAGGTCCGCCGCAAGCCCTTCTCCGTGGTCCTGTTCGACGAGGTGGAGAAGGCTCACGCCGACCTGTTCAACTCGCTGCTGCAGATCCTGGAAGACGGTCGACTGACCGACTCGCAGGGTCGCGTGGTGGACTTCAAGAACACCGTCATCATCATGACCACCAACCTGGGTTCGCGTGACGTGAACCGCCGCATCCCGGTCGGTTTCCAGGCGATGGATGACACTGCAGCCGACTACGAGCGCATGCAGGCACGCGTGATGGAGAACCTCAAGGAGCACTTCCGCCCCGAGTTCCTGAACCGTGTGGATGACATCATTGTCTTCCCGCAGCTCTCCGAGTCTGAGATTCTGCAGATCGTGGACCTGTTCGTGGGTCGCCTGGCTAAGCGCCTGGCGGAGCAGGACATGTCCATTGAGCTGACCAACGCTGCGAAGGTCCTCATGGCGGCTAAGGGTTACGACCCGTCCATGGGTGCTCGTCCGCTGCGCCGCGAGATGCAGCGCAACATTGAGGACGCCCTGTCCGAGAAGATCCTCTTCGGCGACATCAAGCCCGGTGAGAAGATCACCGTGGACGTTGATGGTGAGGGCGACTCCGCGGAGTTCGTCTTCTCTTCTCAGCCGATGAAGGAGCTGGCTCTGGACTCGGTGCAGGAGCTGAACGAGGATGCCGCAGAGGCTCCTGCAGCTGAGGCACCTGCCGCTGAGGGCCAGGGCAACGACTAAGCTCTGGAATAAGTCCTAGGTAGCTAGGCTTAGCGCACTAAACGCCTGTGGGGCGGTACCGGATAATTTCGGTACCGCCCCACAGGCGTTTTCTGTCTTCTCAAGGCTCCAGCTTCTAAAGGCCCCAGAAGCCCCCAGGGGCCTTTCTGCGGCGGGTACTAGAGCGAGACGAGCACAGTACCGCCCTGCGTGACTTCGCGGGCGAGAGAGTCCGCCAGAAGCCCCGCGTAGCAGCGCTGCAGCTGCTCGGCGGCGGGGGAGAGCGCATACAGCGCCTTGAGTGGGCGGTGCACCGCGGCGGGTGCATCCGCCGGGAAGGCCAAGTCAGGCGAAGCTGATGCACCAGTGGCCGCAGTGGTGCCTGCACCCAGGATGAGGTCGCGTTCCACCGGCTCATGCGCCGCACGCAACACCGCCATGACTGCGCCGCGCACCTGGCGGTCCGTGCCGTGCCAGCTCTGACCCTTGGGGGTGTAGTCCGCCTCCGGCTTGCCTGCCGCAACCCAGGCACACAGATCCTCCACCGGGCACAGCTCGCAGGTCGGGGACTTCGCCGTGCAGACCAGCGCACCGAGCTCCATGGTCGCCGCGTTCCACAGGCAGGAGGTGGGGGTATCGGCGGGCATGAGCGCCTCCGCCAGGCGAGTCTCAGCCGCCGTCAACGAACGCGAGGGCAACGCCTTACCGGACACAGCGCGCGCGTGCACGCGGCGGATATTCGTATCAATCACCGTGGCGCGCAGGCCGAACGCGAACACGCTAATCGCCGCCGCTGTGTAGGAACCCACGCCCGGCAGATCCAGTAGCGCCTCGTAGTCGGCGGGAACCTCACCGCCGTGCTGCTCCACAATCGCCACAGCGGCACCGTGCAGACGCTGCGCGCGGCGCGGGTAACCCAGGCGGCCCCAGGCGCGCACCGCTTCCGAGGTGGGCTCGGCGGCAAGGTCAGCGGGGGCGGGCCAGCGGCGCATCCACTCCTCCCACACGGGCAGCACGCGCTTGACGGGGGTCTGCTGTAGCATGAACTCGCTGACCATCACACCCCAGGGGGTGCACTCGTCGCGGCGCCACGGAAGGTCGCGTGCCTGGTCGAGGAACCACTGGTTGATGCGTTGGTGAAGCGCTTCAACATTAGTTCCTTCAGGGAGGTGTTGGGTAGGGGCGGATGCTTCTGTGGTCATCCGAAAAGCCTACGCCACGGGGCATATATTCCCAAAACCGCATGAACAGAGTTCACTGTGAATCTCAGGGTTAAACCCGGTATCCTTGAAGTATGTCTGAAAATGGTCCCGTTCTGCCTCCCGAAGTGTACCGCCGCCGTCGTATCGTGGCGGTTATTGCTCTGCTCGCTGTCATTCTGCTGCTGGTCGCCGGCGTGACCTCCATGGTCGGCATGATTAACGGCAAGAAGGACGCCACTGTAGCCTCCACCGCGACGGCTTCCGGTGCGCCCTTCCAGAGCTTCAGTGCTCGCCCCTCCGAAACTGCTTCGGCAACCCCGTCCGCTAGTGCGACTGCCTCGGCTACCGCAACTGCCTCGGCTAGCGCTTCGGTAACCCCTTCGGTGACTGCATCTGCAGCACCCACTGCAAGCGCGACCACCGCTACCCCCGTAGCAACCCCGACCACGCCCGCGCCGACTCCGAGCGTGACCACTGCGGCTGTTGTTGCGGCGTGCACCGCGAACGACCTGAAGGTGACCGTCACCCCCGCGAAGCGTACCTTCGCAGCCGGTGAGCAGGTGTCCTTCCACGTGACCTACACGAATTCCTCGAAGACCCCCTGCGCTGTGGGCGGCGAGGGTGCAAACACCGGCGTGGATCTGAACATTACTTCCGGTGCAGCTCAGGTGTACACCCGTAGCCTGTGCGCGGCGACCGCCGTTCAGAAGTCTGAGGTAGCCGCAGGTGCTGAGGGTGCAACCGACCTGGCGTGGGATCGTAAGATCAACGTCCTGGGTTGCTCCTCCGCTTCGACCGCTCAGAAGGGATCTTACTGGGCGACTGCCACGGTGAATGGTGTGACTTCGGCTCAGGTGAACTTTGTGATTCAGTAGTTCACTTCTATAGTTTTCGCCCGTGAATGGGCACGCAAAAGCCCCCGTGCTGGATATTCTCTGAACTGCCTCCCGTTTCTTGGACAACGAA
>NZ_KV813786.1:0-466 GCF_001813725.1 Rothia sp. HMSC072B04
GCACGAACCAGACGCGGAGAACACGCCCCCAGCAAGCCCTCCCGCTCACCTACCGCTATGACAGCGACTGCAGACGAGCCACAATCGGTGCCAGCTCCTCATGACTGTCCAGAATCATAAGAGGAATAAAAATAGTGCGGTGCGAAGCGAAGTAGAAATCCGGCACCCTGTAGGCGTCCCATGTCACGTAATCGGCGCTGGGGTAGTTGAAGTTCATAGGCAGGTCATAATCCTCCCGCTTCGCCATTGCATGCTGGTACGCCCAGCTCATTGCTCGGTGCAACTCACTACCCCGCTTAATGGGGGCAAAACGCTTCTTATATCGTGCAGCATTCGCCTTACCCAGGGGCTCCAGAGTTACCTTGGGGCTACCCGCAGCACGATAAAGGAAGGTAAAGTAGGCGCCACGGCTCGCCGGAGTATCGTAGTGGAAGGAACCATCAGACCAACCGGCGGTCAAACCCAC
>NZ_KV813787.1:0-14937 GCF_001813725.1 Rothia sp. HMSC072B04
ATTCTCTCCGCGGGTCACGCGCGCGCCCTGCTGGCTCTGACGGACCAGGCTCAGATTGAGACTCTTGCACAGAAGATTGTGAATGAGGGACTGTCGGTTCGCGCAACTGAGGAGCTGGTGAACCATGCATCCGGCGCTGCGGAGGTGAAGGAGCGCAAGGCTCCTCAGCCTCAGAAGCACCGTGAGCGCCTGGATTATATTGCGGAGGCTTTTGCTGACAAGCTCGATACTTCGGTGAAGATTTCGCTGGGTGCTCGCAAGGGTAAGATGACCATCGAATTTGCGAATGTTGAGGATCTGAACCGCATTATCCGCGTTTTGGATTCTGATTTCTCGGGCTAAATTTTCGCGTAAAACAATATTTAGCAACTGAAATCAGTTGTATATACAAAAAACCCTCGGTGATGTTTCACGTGAAATATCACCGAGGGTTTTTCTTTAGCTTCTCGAAAGATTAGCCCAGGTGCTCGGAGAACTCAGCCAGCAGAGCGGGCTTCGTCTTAGCACCTACGGTCTTCTTGATGACCTCGCCATCCTTGAAAAGGTAGATGGCGGGAATAGAGGTAATGCCGTACTTCATAGCGGTATCGCCATTCGCCTCAACATCTACCTTGACCACGTCGACCTGACCGGCGTACTCGCCAGCGATCTCGTCAATCACGGGGCCGACCATGCGGCAGGGGCCGCACCATTCAGCCCAGAAGTCCACGATAACGGGCTTGTCGTTCTTCAGAACCAGTTCGTCAAAAGTGGCATCAGTTGCCTGCTGTGCACTGCTCATGGAGTGCTCCTTTCTGACACGGGGTGGATTCCCCTGCGAGTAATACGAATAGTTTAGAGGTTTTCGAGGTAGTGCTGCGCGTCCAGAGCGGCAACAGCACCGGAACCGGCAGCAATAATTGCCTGGCGGTAGGTCGGGTCAATCACGTCACCGGCAGCGAAAACGCCGGGAACGGAAGTCTTCGAGGAACGACCCTGAACCGCGATGGTGTGGTTCTCGGTAATCTCCAGCTGGTCACGTACCAGTTCCACGCGAGGATCGGAGCCAATAGCGATGAACAGACCCTGAACAGCCAGCTGGCGCTCAGAACCGTCCTTGGTGTTGGTCAGGGTGATCGACTCGAGGTTGCTCTCGCCCTGAACGGCGGTGACAGCCGAGTCCCAGACAACCTCAATCTTCGGGTTGTTGAACACGCGGGTCTGCATGATTTCCGAAGCGCGGAAAGAATCGCGGCGGTGCACCAGGTACACCTTGGATGCGAAGGTCGTCAGGAACAGTGCCTCCTCCAGCGCGGAGTCGCCACCGCCGACCACTGCGATTTCCTTGTCCTTGAAGAAGAAGCCATCGCAGGTTGCGCACCAGGAGACGCCGTAACCGGAGAGTCGGTCTTCGCCCTCGATGTTGAGCTTACGGACCTGAGAACCGGTGGTCATGATGACGGTCTTTGCCAGGTGAACGGCGCCGTCAGCGGTGTAGACCTTCTTCACGTCGCCGGTGAGTTCAACCTTCTCTACGTCCTGGTAGCGGATGTCAGTGCCGAAACGCTCAGCCTGCTGACCGATGTTCTCCATCAGCTCGGGGCCCTGGATGCCCTGAATGAATCCGGGGAAGTTCTCGACCTCGGTGGTGTTCATGAGGGAGCCGCCGGGCGCCAGGGAGCTGGCGAAGAGGACAGGCTTCAACTCGGCGCGTGCCGCGTAGATTGCCGCGGTGTAACCAGCGGGGCCGGAGCCCACAATAATGACGTTGTGGACGGTTGCGTCGGCCTCAACCTCGGCTGCCGGTGCCGCCTTGGTGGCGGGTGCGGAAGCGAGGTTCAGATTGCCCAGGGCGGAGCCTCCGAAGAGGCCTCCCAGATTCTCAGTCATCAGATATATCTTTCCGTTGTAGGTCTTTCGTTCTGCCCCTATAACAGGGCTTTATCCTCGATTATTCCATTTTTGGGGGACCCTTATCCAGATACTCCGCGCACTGTGAATCTTTGAGTAGCGGCCCATCCATAAAGAGTCATAAAAGGACATCAAAATGGCCAGGATTTCATGCCAAAGGAGACCTATAACGGCCATCGCTACATTGCCGAAAAAACATGGATGCTTTATATCCGTGGCTAGCATTTAGGGAGATGGTCCCGGTAGGATAGCCGGGCGATTATACGAGGGCGATATTGGTGGGTGTGTCGTGTAGTCAAAGTACAACATCTACCAATTCTCTGCGCTTTGCACAGGGGGAGAGGCAAAAATGAACAACAACCCTCATACGGCTCAGCCCCGACACCGTAAGAATCACTTGAGCAATCTTGGGGCTACTCTGCGAGATCTTGGAGATTTCATCAAAGCTAGCCGCTACGTCCTGGTCCAGCTCTCCATGCTTTTCTTTACCGTAGAGGGGCTTTTGCGGATGCTGCCGTAATAATGAGGCCCGCGCTAGAGACGAAATCAACCGTGCCTTTCAAATAGGAGATGGCTTTCTCTTAGCTACATCAAAAGGGCGGGGCTTCCGAACTGTTGAGTTCAGAAGCCCCGCCCTTGTGTCTGGGGCGTGAGCGCCCTGTCGGCGTCACGTTATGGGTTGATTAGTCCACCTTGATTTCGTTGATGCGCAGACCGTAATTCCACGCTCCGATCGGCAGGGAGAGGCGGGGCAGCTCGTTGACCACGATGATCACGTAGGCACCCTTTTCTGCGCTCTGCTTGGAGGTGTCCAGGGTGACGACTGCATCCTTGCCTTCGAAGGTGCCCTTGCCGACCTCAACCGCACCGTCCAGGGATGCAGAGCTGTTGGTGTAGACGGTGAAGAAGCCGCCGGTGCCGGTGTTCTGCTGGATGGTCAGCTTGGAGACGACGGTGGGGGTCTGCAACTTCAGTGCCAGGCCGAATTCCTTGATGGTGCCGGCGTAGTTGGCGGTGCCGAAGCCGTAGCTGATCCATGCGGTGTTGGCGTTACCGTCGGTCAGGTTCGGGATGAGGGTGTCCATGTCGTTCATGAACGTGGGGTTCGAGGGCACGAAGCGAGCCACGGACGCGATCTTCGCCGGTGCGTTCGATGCCTTAGCGGTCGGGGATGCCGATGCGCTGGCGTTTGCCGCAGCCGATTCGGAGGCGGACATAGAGGACTTGGGGGTGTGCGGTGCGGCTGCCTGGTTGGAGCCGATTGCGCCCAGGGAGGTGAGGATACCGCCTGCGACGATGACGAGCAGCAGGACTGCTGCCAGGGCGACGGCCCAGGTGCCGCGGCTGCCGTCTTCTTCGTCTTCGTCATCTTCGTAGATGCTGGTGGGTTCGGAGTACGCGGTGACGGCGGTGCCGTCGGATGCGTTCCAGTTCTTGGCGGCGGTGATGCTCTCCTGGTTGGCGGTGGAGGTGGAGACCTTCTCGTAGGTGTTGGGGGAGCTGCCGCTTTCGGAGTCGCCGAAGATTTCGGTGCCCAGCGCGTCTTCTGCGTTGGAGAGTGCGTGGTTTTCGACCAGCAGGGTGTCCAGCAGGGTGTCGGGGCGGGTGTGGGAGGTGACGAGGTAGCGGCTACCTTCGGGGGTGATGCCCAGGTCGAGGATTTGGATGTTGCCGCGTGCGTTGGTTGCGAGCGCGCGGGAGTTTGCTTCCAGCAGTGCGCTGCGGCTGGGCGATGCGACGACGACCGAGACCTTACGGTTGAGAATCTGGTCGGTGCCTTCAAGCACCATGTCGGATTCTGCCGTAATGATGATGTGTGCGGTGATCTCGTAGCGGCCTCCGAGGACCGATCCGACCGGAATCTGTTGCGACAACGTGTTCTCCCGAGGTGGTTTCATAGTGCCTGCCGTGTGGCGGGCCCTGACTATTAGATTCTACCCGGCATTGAAGGATGCTGGGGCTGAGTGATAGTTTGTGGCGTCCGGGTGGCTGCCTGTGTCCTCTGCGGGCCCGGTGTGGGGTGCGGTGGGTGCACGGGCAGCTACCCGGGTTGGGCGTTGTGTGCTGCTTTAGCGGCGGGCAAAACGCTCAAGTTTGGAGGTGAGGGGTGCCAGTAGTGCGTTGGCTTCCTTGACGCGGAAGATTTGTATACCGGCGAGGTATGCCAGTCCCATGACGGTGCCGCATACGGCGAGGGTGATGATTGCGGTGAGCTTGGAGGCCCAGGCGAATCCGTCGAGCTGGTAGCCGCCGAGCAGCCAGAGTGCAATGGCAGCGATTCCGCCGGCGAAGAGGGATGCGAGGATGGTGCGGGCGTAGGTGCTGACGATGCCGCGCTGGCCGTAGTAGCCGAGGCGGCGGCGGACCATGTGGTGGCTGATGAACATGATCAGGATGTTGTGCACCGGGTAGATGAAGGCGAGCATGTACACGGTGTACTGGGCGTCGAGCAGGGATGCTGCGAAGCTCATGATGACCATGATGATGGCGGAGTACACCTGGATTCGGAAGGGGGTGCGTGCGTCTTCGCGGGCGTAGAGCACGCGGCTGTAGAGGTAGTTGATGGTGAGGGTGGGGGTGCCGAGCGCGGTGATGACGATGAGCTTGGCGATGATGGTTGCTGCGATGGGGTCGCCGCCGCTGAAGAGTACGGCGACGGGGCCTGCAAGTACCATGAGTGCGACCATGCAGAAGACGGTGGCTACGGCTGCGTTGCGCAGGCCGTGGGAGAGTGCGTAGATGACGCTGTCGCTGTCGTCGGCGATGGCGGAGGCGCTCATGCGGTTGAAGAGCACGGTGGCGATGGAGATGCCGATGACGCCGTGCGGGAGCATGTACAGCATGGAGGCGTAGTTGAGTGCCTGCAGGCCGGGGATTTGGATGCCGAGGGTGGCGTAGTGTTCGCGCTGGCCGACGATGCCTGCGGCGACCTTGGTCATGTAGAGGAACGCGAGGTTGGAGATGATGCCGGAGGCGAGGGTCCAGGCGGCGAGCTTGGAGGCTGCGCGCAGGCCGATGCCTCGCCATGCGAAGTCGGGCTTGAGACGCAGGCCGAGCTTGCGTAGGGGGATGAACAGGACGAGTGCCTGCATGATGACGCCGAAGGTGGAGGAACCGGCGAGCACGAGGGTCTGTGCGTTGGTCCAGTTGTCTACGGTGTGAATCGGGTTGGGGTTGGGGGTTTGTGCGCCGAAGAGGAAGATGAACAGGATCAGCGACAGGATGGTGATGACGTTGTTGAGTACGGGCGACCACATATAGGCGCCGAATGCGTCTTTGGCGTTGAGGACCTGTCCGATGACCGTGTAGAGGCCGTAGAAGAAGATTTGGGGTAGGCACCAGAGGGCGAAGATGAAGCCGAGCTGCCGTTGTTCGGGGCTCCATCCTGAGCCCATGACGCTGATGATGGGCCAGGCGCAGGCGACGGTGATGATGGTGATGAGGCCGATTGCGGTGACGGTAAGGGTGACGAGTTTGGAGATGTATCGTGCGCCGCCGTCTTGTGCTTTGGCCGCCTTGATGATTTGCGGTACGAGGACTGCGTTGAACACGCCGCCTGCTACGAGGACGTAGATGAGGTTGGGTAGGGTGTTGGCGGTTTCGAAGACGTCGCCGACGGTTGAGAGTGAGCCGATGGCTACGGTGAGCAGGATGGTCTTGACGAATCCGAGGATGCGCGAGACGAGGGTGCCTGCTGCCATGATTGCGCTTGAGCGGGCGTCGTTACGTGCCACGTATGTCTCTCCTGTTTCGGCGGGTGATTGCTTCTTTTAGTTTTTGGGCTCTTACAGTGGGTGGTTAGAGCTGGGTGGTGATGTATTCGCGCGCGCTACGGGCGATGTGTTGCTCGTTGGCGAATGAGAGGCGGGTGGGGAGCTCTTCGAGGGGGACCCATGCGACGTCGATTGCTTCGTGGTCGGGGTCGTTGTCGATGCTGAGTTCGCCGCCGGTTGCTGCGAAGAGGTAGTGATGCACGGTTTTGTGGATGCGCGTGCCGTTGGAGGTGAACCAGTAGGCGATGGTGCCGAGGGAGGCTACGGGGTAGCCGGTGATTCCGGTTTCTTCGCCGATTTCGCGTTGTGCGGCTTCGACGGTGGTTTCGCCGTGTTCGATGTGGCCTTTGGGCAGGCACCATTCGCGTTGTCCGTTGCGGTTGATGCGGGCGATGATGGCTACGGGTAGCTGTTCGGGTCGGTCGAAGTCGATGATGAGCCCGCCTGCGGAGACTTCTTCGGGGGCGGGTACCGCTCGCGCGGGCGCGGTGAAGCGCGTTTTGGGGGCGCGGGGTACGGGAATGCTCATGGTTCTACCTTAACCGATAGGCTGAGGTTTTGGTGCCTCGGTTTGGGGTGAGATAGCTGTCTTTGGTGGGGTGTTGTGGGTGTGGGGTGGGCGCGTGGGTGGTTTTTCTGGCACGATTAAAGGATTATGTCGCTGATTATTGATGTTGTGTCGAAGTACCCGGATGCCGCCGAGCTGGGAGAACTGTACCGTGCGGCGGGTTTTGAGCTGTACTTGGTGGGCGGTATTGTCCGCGACAATCTGCTGGATGATGGCGGCCATTTCACTGATTTTGATTTGACGACGGATGCTACTCCGGAGCAGAGTGAGCAGATTCTGCGTGCGTGGGGTGAACACACGTGGGATATCGGCAAGGAGTACGGCACGATTAGTGCGCGGAAGAATGGCGTGGTGTATGAGGTGACCACGTACCGTGCTGAGGTGTATGTTTCGGATTCGCGTAAGCCGACGGTTGAGTTTGGCACGGATTTGAGCGCCGATTTGGTGCGTCGTGATTTCACGATTAATGCGATGGCGGCGGCTTTGCCCAGTGGTGAGGTTGTTGACTTGTTTGGTGGCGTTGAGGATTTGCGTGCGGGTGTTTTGCGTACTCCGCGCTCGCCGGAGGAGTCTTTTTCTGAGGATCCGCTGCGTATGATGCGTGCGGCTCGTTTTGCTGCGCGTTTTAATCTTGAGGTTGCCCCGGAGGTTTTCGAGGCGATGCGTGAGATGGCTGGCCGTATTGAGATTATTTCGGCTGAGCGTGTGCGTGATGAGCTGGTGAAGCTGATTGAGTCGGATTATCCGCGGGTGGGTTTGAACCTGCTGGTGGATACGGGTCTGGCGGATTATGTGTTGCCGGAGCTTCCTGCGTTGCGTATGGAGATGGATCCGGCGCATCACCATAAGGATGTGTATGCGCATTCGTTGAAGGTGATGGAGCAGGCGATGGAGAAGGAGACGGACGAGGACGGCCCGTGCCCGGCTCCTGATTTTATTCTGCGTTTTGCGGCGTTGATGCACGATATTGGTAAGCCGAAGACTCGTAAGTTTGAGAAGGACGGCTCCGTCTCGTTCCTGCACCATGAGGTGGTGGGCGCGAAGATGGTGAAGAAGCGTATGCGTGCGCTGCGTTTTGATAATGACACGATTAAGGCTGTGGCTCGTCTGGTGGAGCTGCATATGCGGTTCTATGGTTACCGCGAGTCGGGTTGGACTGATTCAGCGGTGCGCCGCTATGTGCGTGATGCGGGCGATCAGTTGGAGCGTCTGCATCGTGTGTCGCGTTCTGATGTGACGACTCGTAATCGTCGCCTGTCGCGCTCGCTGGCTGAGGCGTATGACGATTTGGAGCGTCGTATTGCTGAGTTGGCTGCTCAGGAGGAGCTGGATGCGATCCGCCCCGACCTGGACGGTGGCCAGATTATGCAGATTCTTGGTATTGCGCCGGGCCCTGTGGTGGGTGAGGCCTATAAGTTCTTGTTGAATCTGCGTCTGGATGAGGGTTCGCTTCCTGAGGAGGAGGCGAAGGCTCGTCTTCTGCAGTGGTGGGAGCAGCGTCGGGAGGCGTAGCTTCTGCGGTTTTTGGTACCGCATTGCATGGTTGAGGTCACGCGGTGCGGTACTGTTCTATCTGCTTTTTCTCGTGTATTGTTAAGAAATCTATGCGTGTTCCCCGCCCGGTGTGTTTCACGTGTAGGGCACAATGAATCTCCTGCTATGGAAATCCCATAGCCGTTTAGCCCAAAGGAGGGGTTTAATCATGCGTGCATATGAACTGATGGTTATCCTCAGCCCCGAGGTTGAGGACCGTGCGGTTGAGCCGTCGCTGTCCAAGTTCCTCGAGATCGTGACCAACGAGGGTGGTTCCGTCGACAACGTCGACATCTGGGGCCGTCGTCGCCTGGCATACGAGATCCAGAAGAAGTCTGAGGGTATCTACGCAGTGGTGAACTTCACCTCTACCCCCGAGACCGCAGCTGAGCTCGATCGTGTTCTGAACCTGAACGAGTCCGTCATGCGTACCAAGATCATCCGCCCGGAGGATCAGAAGATCTCCAGCAAGTAGTTGTTTCTTGCCGGTCGGCTGACCCCCTAAAAATGTCAGGGGGTTGCGCTGTACTGGATTCAACATACTTGTAACTCTTATCGAGGAGGCATCAAATGGCAGGCGATACCGTTATTACCGTTATTGGTAATCTGACTGGCGATCCGGAGCTTCGTTACACCCCTGCGGGTGCGGCGGTTGCTAATTTCACGATCGCATCGACTCCGCGTACTTTTAACCGCCAGACGAACCAGTGGGAGGATGGGGAGACCCTGTTCCTGCGTGCGTCGGTGTGGCGTGGTTACGCTGAGAATGTTGCAGAGACTCTGAAGAAGGGTACTCAGGTTATCGCGCAGGGCCGTCTGAAGTCTCGCTCGTACGAGACCAAGGAAGGCGAGCGTCGTACTTCGTTTGAGCTTGAGGTCGAGGAGATCGGCCCGACTCTGCGTTTTGCTACTGCTCAGGTGACTCGCGCACAGCGTTCTGCCGGAGGTAATAACTTCGGTGGCGGTGCGCAGGGTGGCTTTGGCGGTGGCGCTGGGTACAACGCTGCTGCTCAGGGCGGTTTCTCCGCTCCTCAGCAGAACAATTTTGCTGCTGCTCAGGGTAATGGTTACTCTGGCCAGTCTGGCTACTCCGCTCCGGCTGCTCCGGCGGCCCCCGCAGCTCCTGCTGCTGATCCGTGGAGTTCTCAGTCTGGTGGTAACTATGACTGGGGTAGCGGCGCCGACGACGAACCTCCGTTCTAAGCCGGTTTCGTTTTCCGAATAGTAATTTATCAATCCATCCCGCGGTTATCCGCCGCGGGCTCCCAACTCTAAGGAGCACCACGATGGCTAAGGCTGAAATCCGTAAGCCCAAACCCAAGCAGAACCCCCTCAAGGCTGCTGACGTCACCGTTATCGACTACAAGGACGTCGCACTTCTGCGCAAGTTCATCTCCGACCGCGGCAAGATCCGCGCTCGCCGCGTGACTGGCGTGACCGTTCAGGAGCAGCGCAAGATCGCTCAGGCTATTAAGAACGCCCGCGAAGTTGCACTGCTGCCCTACTCCGGCGCTGGCCGCTAAAGAGAAGGAGAGACAGTAACATGGCTAAGATCATTCTGACTCAGGAAGTTTCCGGCCTCGGTGCAGCTGGCGATGTTGTCACCGTTAAGGACGGTTACGCACGTAACTACCTGCTGCCCCGCGGCTTCGCCGTGACCTGGACCCAGGGTGGCGAGAAGCAGGTTGAGTCCATCCGTGCCGCTCGTGCGGCTCGTGCTAAGGCTTCTCTGGAAGAGGCTCAGGCAATTGCTGCGGCCCTGGCTGCTAAGCCGGTTGTCGTTGCACACAAGGCTGGCGCTGACGGCCGCCTGTTCGGTACCGTCAAGGCTGAGGCTATTGCTGAGGCTATTGAGGCTGCTGGCATTGGCTCCGTTGACAAGCGCACCATCCACCTGGGTTCCGCTATCAAGCGCACCGGTGAGTACAAGGTGACTGTCCGCCTGCACCCTGACGTTGTTGCTAACGTTGTCCTGGACGTCGTTGCTGCTGCGTAAGTAGGTTTTTAGATATTTGACGCTGGTGCTTTGATGCTGCGGCGTTGAGTGTCGGACGGGGTGTCCCTCTTCGTGAGGGGCACCCCGTTTGTTGTACCCATAGCTGTGCCCGCTCCTGTACATGTTTCACGTGAAACATTATTTTTGGAGCCTGAGAATATGTGTTGTGCTACAGAAGGATTGGTGGTCAGAGCGGTTGCGACTGCGAAGTACACCAATTGACCCCGTAGACTGGTAGACATGGCTCGATCTTTTTCACGTTTATCTTCTAGTGCGCAGCTTCTGTCCACGGGTGTGGTGTTGGAGTGCGTCAATTTGCTGCTGTGCGCTCTAGCGGTTATCCCATTTGCGGACGCGAATGTTGCTACTGCTCTTCTGCTTCTTTTGCTGGTAGTTGGCGGCCTTGCATCCAGTGTTGCGCTGGTGTGCGCGCTGGTGGGTCTGGTGAAGTTCCGTCAGTACCGCGTGACCAATATTTGCTTGGCGGTTATTTCTGTAGTGGCTAACCCGTTGGTGCTGCTGGGTCTGTATATGGCGGCTTATTAGCCCGGTTTAGAGTCCGCAAACTGCACAATATCAAAGCTCTCAGGGTTCTGTTGGTTTTCTCCCAGCTTGTTTCCAGCGAAATTCAATCCTCCCATAAGGTTGGGGGTGTTTACTATAAGTGTTGGTTCGAGAGGACTGCGATGTGAATGTGTGTGTTTCGTGTAGCGGGGTCGCCCGCTAGCGAAAGAAGGATGGCAAGGCAAAAGCGCCTTGCCTTTCTTCTTTTAACGCGACGTGTAGTTTCCGCGTGAAATCCGGGGCGCTACCCCCGATTTTGAAGAAAAATCTATTCCCAGCTTTCTTACAGCTTTAACCTACAGGGAATAAAGGTTTACGCGTAATACTTTATATAGATGGTTCGAGAGGGCCATCAGAAAGTTGGACTTTCCTTGCGGAAGTGGCTCTGATTTTCGTATGTATGTGTGTGTGATGAGACTGGGGTTGGATCGAGAGGTCCAGCTCCAGTTTCTGTTTAATCTCTAGGGTGTGCAGCAAGGGTGGCTGTAGTGGTGTTGCGGCATGCTGTAATAAAGGGCAACCATACTTCTATATAACGTCATATTTCCTTTCTCGGGGTGGCGGGTCTAGAATTGGGAAAGATAAATTTTGCATATTAAATACAAGTATTGAGGAGTTGTCTTCCGTGTCTAAGACCCCTTCCGTTCCCGGTACCGACCGCCCCGCCGAAAAGGCAGCAGGTCACTGGCTGCTGGCTCAGCTGGGCAAGAAGGTTCTGCGCCCCGGCGGCCGCGAGACCACCAACTGGCTGCTGGCTCGTGCTCTGGGCGGCAACATTGACGTCGTGGAGTTTGCGCCGGGCCTGGGTATTACCGCCCTGGAGATTGTGAAGCGTTCCCCCAAGAGCTACACCGGTGTGGATCTTGATCCCAAGGCTGCTGAAATCGTAACCGAGCGTATTGGCGCATCGACTAAGCCGAACTACCGTGTGGTGAACGCTAGTGCCCAGGAGACCGGTCTGCCCTCAGAAAGCTACGACGCCGTGGTGGGCGAGGCGATGCTGACCATGCAGACCGATAAGCACAAGCTGGAGATTATGCGTGAGGCGGCTCGTCTGCTGCGTCCGGGCGGCTACTACGCTATTCACGAGATGTCGCTGGTTCCCGATTATCTGCGCCCCGAGCTGAAGGAAGAGATTCAGAAGGATTTGGCGCGCACTATCCGTGTGAACGCCCGCCCGCTGACTGTTGCCGAGTGGACTGCGCTGGCGGAAGAGGCTGGCTTCGAGGTGCTGGATGTGTACCAGACCGATATGGCTCTGTTGGAGCCGAAGCGTCTGCTGGCTGATGAGGGTCCCGCTGGCGTTGCGAAGATTGCGTTCAACCTGGCGCGTAAGCCGCAGATTCGTGAGCGTGTGCTGGGTATGCGCGGTGTGTTCCGCCGCCACGCGGACCACATTGGCGCTATCGGTCTGATTCTGCGTAAGAAGTAAGACAGAGTCACACCGCAAAGCTTATACAGCGAAACGGAGCCCCAGTATTCCCCTCTATCCGAGGGAATACTGGGGCTCCGTTTTACACTGAGGTGTATGAGCCGCGGTGTATGAGCCGCAGAATCGGCTCAGTCACGTGTACGCCTGCCGGAGTTTGTTATGAGCCGTATTCTTTTCTCGCCTGAAAGCTTCAATATGGGTGAAACCACGCGCTGTATCGAGATAGCGCGTGCAGCTCGGGAGCGAGGCCATACGGTCTTATTCCACGTGTATTCCCCTAAATACCTGGGACTGCTGGAAAACGCGGGGTTGCCCGTGCATCTTCGCGAACCGATTATGAGCGATGCTGAGGCTGAGCAGATTATGGCGCTGGATCAGGGCAGGGGAGTGCGGCACCCTTTTACGACCGGCATGGTGCGTCGAAGGGTTGCCGCTGAGCTTGCGGCTATCCGTGACTTTAGCGCGGATGCTGTGGTGATCGGTTCTAACCTGACGATGTTGCTGTCTGCGCGTATTGCCGGTGTCCCCATTTTCTATGCGCGCCCGTATGCGTACTCGTCGACGTATTTTTCGAAGAAGCCTGCAGCCAGCGAGCTCGCGGCGCCGGGATGGTTGCGGGCTGTGGCGCGGGTGTTTTCGTATAAGCCAGCTTCTTTTACGCGTGTGGCGCGTGAGCATGGGCTCACGCTTCCTCGCCGTACTGTTGATATGCTCAGTGCCGACGTGAATCTTATCTGTTCTCTGTTTACGCAGCTGCGCGGGGATTCTTTGGTAGAGCCTGATGTTGGTGTGGGGCCTATTTATTACCGTGCGCCCGGTGAACTGCCGCAGATTGTTCGCGAGCGCAGGGAGCGGCCACTGATTTACGTGGGAATGGGCTCATCCGGCTCCGCAGATATTTTGGTGCAGGTGCTGCAACAGTTGTCAGCCGCTCCGGTGGATGTGCTGGTTGGCGGCGGGGTGCAGCTCTCGGATACTCACCTGCTGGGCAGCAATATCCATTTCGCCGGGACTGTTCCGGCGCATCTGCTCACCGGTCATATTGATGCCTCGATAACCCACGGCGGTGAGGGAACGGTGCAGACGGCGTGCCTGGCGGGTGTACCGTTTGCCGGTATTGCGATGCAGGCGGAGCAAAGCTGGAATATTGAGGAGTGCGTGCGCTACGGTAACGCCCTGCGTTTTACGAAGAATGATGTGCGCCGCGGCAATGTGCGCGATATTCTGGGCCGTCTGCTCAGAGATGAGGGCATGCGCGCTAGGGCGCGGCAGCTGGGTGAGGCAATGCGCACCATGGATGGGGCGGCGCTCGCCGTTGAGAAGATTGAGGATTATCTGCGCGCTGCCCATTAGGCGTGTATATGTTTCGCGTGTGCCTTCGTGAGAAACTAGCATAGGAGTTCTACAGAAATTGTTTCTGGAACGTCGTAGATACCGGATTGAAACGCGAGGATAAGCATGTCTGAAACTGCCATTGATTATGGTTCCCGCACTATGCCTCATGATGATGTGGCTGAGCAGTCGGTGCTCGGTGGCATGCTGCTGTCAAAGGACGCTATTGCGGATGTGGTTGAGAGCCTGCGTGCGTCTGATTTCTATAAGCCGGCGCACGAGACGATTTATGAGGCGATTCTTTCTCTTTACGGTCACGGTAGCCCTGCGGATGCGATTACGGTTGCTGATGAGCTGAAGAAGCGCGGCGAGCTGACTCGTGTGGGTGGCGCGTCCTATATTCATACGCTGATTGCGTCGGTTCCGACTGCTGCTAACGCTCAATATTACGCTGAGATTGTTAAGGAACACGCGATTATGCGCCGCCTGATTGAGGCGGGTACGAAGATTGCTCAGCTGGGTTACGCCAATGAGACTGAGGTCGATACTTTGGTCGATCAGGCGCAGGCTGAGATTTATGCGGTGACTGATGGTAACGCGAAGGAAGATTATGTGTCTTTCTCTGAGGCGTTGGAGGAGACCATCAATGAGATTGATGCGAACTCGAACCGCCCCGATGGCGTGTACGGTGTGCCGACTGACTTTATCGAGTTTGATGAGCTAACCGGTGGTCTGCACGGTGGCCAGATGATTGTTATTGCAGCTCGTCCGGGTGTGGGTAAGTCAACTCTGGCTCTTGATATTGCTCGTTCGGCGGCTATTCATCATCAGATGACGACTGTGTTTTTCTCGCTGGAGATGAGTCGTACTGAGTTGGCGATGCGTATTCTCTCTGCGGAGGGCAAGATTTCGATGGGTCGTCTGAAGAAGGGTGACCTGGATACTGAGGGCTGGACGAACCTGGCGACTCTGCAGGGGCGTATTGATTCTGCTCCTCTCTTTATTGATGATTCGCCGAATATGACTCTGATGGAGATTCGTGCGAAGTGCCGTCGTCTCAAGCAGCGTAATGATTTGAAGCTTGTGGTGCTGGACTACCTGCAGCTGATGAGTTCGGGTAAGAAGGTTGAGTCGCGTCAGCAGGAGGTTTCGGAGTTCTCTCGTAGCCTGAAGCTGTTGGCTAAGGAGCTGGATGTTCCGGTGATTGCGCTGTCTCAGCTGAACCGTGGTTCGGAGCAGCGTACTGATAAGCGTCCGATGGTTTCGGATCTGCGTGAGTCGGGTTCTATTGAGCAGGATGCGGATATGGTGATTCTGCTGCATCGTGAGGATATGTATAACCCGGATAGTGAACGCGTGGGTGAGGCGGACATGATTATTGCGAAGCACCGTGGTGGTCCAACTCGTACTATCCCGTTGGCGTTTAGCGGTAAGTACTCGCGCTTCAACAATATGGCGAATGAGGCGCCTCCCCAGTACTAACCCCGTACTCAACTAACTCAGTACTAAGCTTTCAGCACTCTGTAGCTGTACCCCTCTTCTTCTGTTCCTTGCCGGATGGAAGGGGAGGGGCTTTTTCGTATCTATAGGTATGGGCGCCCAGGCGCATGGTCAGGAATCATGCAGGGTTAGGAATCAAGCGCAGGGCATGGGAATAAGGGGCCGCAGAGGGGCTCTAGAGGGCATTCTGTGAGGGTTTGAGTGGTTTCTTCTGCGTTTATAAGGTTTTTTGGAAGTTTTTTAAAGATTTTTTAGCACCCATAAAACACTCTGACTAGGCGCTTTGGTGTCTGTGAGGGTGTTTGGGACCCTTTCAAGGCCCCACTTGTGGTCTACTTCACCCTATTTC
>NZ_KV813788.1:0-1207 GCF_001813725.1 Rothia sp. HMSC072B04
TTCTTCACCGAGGCCCAGTGGCAGGGGTTCTTTACCCTGGATACCAAGGGAAACTCCGTCGAAAACCTTGCCGTGTGGTGGGGGTACGGAATTTACAACGATTCGATTAGCTCGATTCGTAGCTACGGCGAGAATTACCGCGTCTGTGAACACGAGGGGTACCAGGGGGCATGCCTTACTACGAATGCACGAGATTTCAATAATCTAAGGGGTGTTCGCGAAGGACTTGAGTGGTGGGACCCGTTCGATTGGAACGACCGCATCAGCTCTCTTCAACGAATCTTATAGATTGGAGGAGCACCATGTCAGCTTTGAAAAAGCTCCTGGCGGCTGCCCTCATCAGCACTGTGCTGTCTTCTTGCTCCTTCGGTCCCACGTTGGAGAAGGATGAAAGCGCCCGAGCAATCTTCGACACAGAAAATGACCGGGTGATCCTGCCTCTGGACGCATACAACACCGCCGGCAAGGGCGAATACTTCACCAAAGCCCTTGAGCTCGCCCGCAAAAAGTGCTTTGCCGAACACGGGCAACACTACGAGATGTTCGTCCCCACCGAAGGATCCGGCAGGAACCTCGGCAGAACCTACGGGATCTGGAACGTTGAGCACGCCCAAAAATACGGCCTCCACGAGCCCAATGAATCGAATACGCTGGACCTCTCCTCCCCCGCATCCTCCTCCGATCCTGGGAAGGATGTCAGGACCGAATGTTATCAGCGCGCCGTCGATGAGATGAAGCAAATTGGAGAGATACCCTTCGGAAGCAGCACGTTTACGCGTTTGGAGACCGACGCCCGAAATGCCGCAGGCGATAGGCAACTCAAAAAATCTCTCGACGACGAGTGGAAGCGATGCGTCAAGGACAAGGGCCTCACCCCCGATAGCGAGATGACCGTCAAGGAATCAAAGAACATTCCTCAGAGCAACACCCCCTCCGAAGAAGAAATTCGAATCGCAGTCATCGAAGCGCAGTGCAATCAGGATGTAGGCCGCTCGCAGAAGCTCTACGACCTGGAGGCACAGTACCAGAAGCCGCTCGTCGCCAAGAACCAGGCAGCCCTGGAGAATGAGCTCAAAGAATTCAAGCGCCGGGACGAGCAGTTCAAACAGTACGTCCTCGACAACCAGTAACAGCGAATAGCAGCCGGTAATAGTCGGTATGCCGAAAGGGTGTGTGCCGTGTTCAGTGAACACGGCACACACCCTTC
>NZ_KV813788.1:1307-87167 GCF_001813725.1 Rothia sp. HMSC072B04
GTTCAGTGAACACGGCACACACCCTTCTTACGTTGTACCGGCGGTCTAGCCCGCGGCGGTTATGCCTCCACCGTTGCGGTGCGGCGCTCCTTGAGAGCCCAGCCGATGACACCGGCGAGCAGACCGAACGCAATCCAGGAACCGAGCACCAGCCACTGGTCGCTCGTTGCAACCTCCGGGAAGTACGCAATCGAACGCAGCAGGGTCGAGGATGCACCCGGCACCAACATCTGACCGATCTGCCCCCACGCACCGGGCAGGAACACGCTCGGCATAGTCGCCCCCGAAATCGGGTTACCAATGAACATGGTCACCACGGCGCTCAGACCCAGGCCAGCGGAGGGAACCAGCAGGGCGCCCATACCGATCATGAAGGACGCGGTAGCCAGGTAGGTTGCGCTGAACGCAGCCCACAGGGTTGCGAAGTCACCGGGAATGAAACCGAACCAGGTGCTCAGAATCAGGGCGGTCAGTGCACCACCGATGACGGAGTACAGGGTTGCGGTGGCGAAGCGGCGCCAGGTGCCGTTCACGCGCAGTACGGAGAAGGAACCGCCGAGAATACCGCCAATGACCAGCGGAAATGCGGAGATAGCGATACCGGAACCGGAGGAGTCATTCTCACTCAGGGGTACCACGACGGTGGTCTTCACCGCCATTGCGGATGCCTGCTCGGCCTGCACCTTCATCTGCTCCAGCTGGGCGGCGGCCTGCGCACCCTGTTCACCGCCCGTCTGCACCGCCTGGGTGAGGGCTTCCGTCTTAGCGGCGAGTGCCTTCTGCTGAATCTGCGCGTTCAGCTGGGTGGCAACACCGTTGAGCATCTGGGTTGCTGCGGCGTTTGCGGCTGGTGCGGTCAGCACTTCGGGGGCGGCGCCTTCGGTGAAGATGATTGCGCCGTAGGTTTCGCGCTGCTTGATTTGCTGTTCAGCCTCTTTGCGGGAGGATGCCTGCTTCAAGTCGAAGGTTTCAATACCTTGGTCTTTGAGGGACTGTTCAAACTGACTGACGGTCACCTCGGGGCCTGCGATAGAGACGGGCAGGTTCTTTGCTTCCATGGTCTTGGTGGGCCAGGTGAAAGCTAGGACGATGAGTGCTACCACCAAGGATGATAGTACGGAGGTGGTGATGACCTTGAGCCAGGAGGAACGGTCGGTGGTTTCTTGCGTGCTTGTTTCTGCAATGCTCTTTGCCGCGATCTTCTGGGATGCGGCAGCTTGGGTGGCTGCGGCGGTCACTGCTTCTGCGGTGACTGCGGTGGCGGTTTCGTTGTTCATGACAATCTCCAAACAAAATGCTTATTTCGTTTACGAGTCAGAACTCTACTCTCGATTTTTACCGAGTGCAAACAAAATAGCTATTTTGTTTGTAAAGTCACAAAAAGAATCAGTGTTGTGTTTACGCGTTCTTTAGCCCCACCCCCTAGACTGGAACCATGCCCCGACTAACAGACGCCACCAAAGCCGCACGCCGAGCCCAAATCATCGAAGCCGCCATTAGCTGCTTCCTCGAAAAGGGCTACACCAACACCTCCATGAGCGACATCATCAAAGCCTCCGGACTGTCCTCCGGGTCCATCTACTCGCACTTCTCCGGCAAAGAAGACATCCTCATCACCGCCATCAACGAGCGCCTCAACAACGTCAAGGAGCTCTACGAAACACTCCCCGAAGGCGCAGGCCCCCAGGATATTCTCGAAACCATCCACACGAACCAGCTGGTAAACGACAATTTCTCCGCCATGCTGCGCATCCGCGCCAAATCGCTCCACGCACCCGAAATCGCCAGGGCAACCGCAGACACCATGCCTCTATTGCAGGGCATCATCGTAAAGACCCTCACCCCCTGGGCAGCCGAACAGCTCAGCGTTCTACACGAAATCAACCCCGATCCGGCGCAGCGCACCCCCGAACAGGAGGCGCTCATTACCGACTACACCCGCGACACCGCAGACGCCTTCATGATGGTCTTCCAGGGGTACATGCTCCGCTCCTTCTTCGGCGCCCCCGAGGAAAAGGACCGCCTCTACCGCGTCGCTTTGGCGCTCCTTCCTGAGTAGTTGACCGCCCGATAGCCCCTAAAAATCACCCTTGATCGGTTGTTTTTCAGCATTTAGACCGTGCAGGGGCAACATAGGTCATTCACATCCTGCAGGCGTAGAATCGAGAAACCATGACTGAATCCTGCACCCCCGCAACCCCCGAGCCGCGCGCCACCAACCCCGCCGAGCTGAACAACCTGCGTGCCGCACACGCCGATGAGCTCTCTTCACGCACCCGCGCCACGAGCATCCCGGCAGACTCCTGCTCCCTCTACGACGACGAGGCGCTCGGCGGCACCGCCGGACGCGCCACCGCCTGGCTGGCGCTCGAGCACGTGGGCCAGTGGGGTCGCGACGTGCTGGACGGCTCCGCCCTCGGTGAGGAACTTTCGGAGGCGTTGGGCGAGGCAGTCTCGCAGGCGGGTTTGAAGTTCCTGCTGATCCGCCAGGTGGGCAGGGCAGGGCGTGTACTGCACGGCGCGCCGGATGCATCCGGCGACCCGACCCACCGGGTACTCTACGCGCTCTGCACCCCGGGTGAGGAGAAGCTCTACTCGTTCAGCGTGAGCACCCCCGAACAGCTCCTCGAACTACCCCTGGGCAACCCCCAGGAGTTGATTCAGGCGACCGGCGCGGAGCTCATGGATTCCCCCGCCATTCTCGTATGCACCCACTCCAAGCGTGACCGCTGCTGTGCCCTGCGCGGTCGCCCCATTGCGGCGCACCTGGCGGATATCCTGCCGGGTAATGCGGTCTGGGAGTGCTCGCATACGGGCGGCCACCGCTTTGCCCCGGTCGGCATTATGCTGCCCACCGGCTACACCTACGGTCGCCTCTCGGAGCCTTCGGCGCTGGCTGCGTATCTGTCGCTGGCGGGGCGCAATATTCCGTCGTTGCACGGTCTGCGAGGCCGCAGCACGGATACTCCGGTGGAGCAGGCGGCGGAGGTTGCCGTACGCCTCGAACTGGAGAAAAAGGGTGAAGAAGTAACCTCTGGAGGTTTGGTTTCACGTGAAACATCGGGGCGGGAGGCGTTCATTGCGCTCCGCGAGGCGGGCATCGACCCCGCGGTAGACACCGCCGAACACCCCACCCTGGAGGCGGCACTCACCTCCCACACCGACGGACGCACCTGGGTCACCTTTTTCGAGCGGGTCGCCCTTGAGCCGCGCCCCAACTCGTGCGGCAAGGGTCCCGCGGATGCTTTCAGTCGCGAGCTACGCGGACTGTATCAGCTCTAGCGGCTTGCGGTAGCTCTAGGCAGAGCCAGTTCTAGCACCCGCGCATGATGTAGACAGCGCGAAGCCCCGGCGGGCACCTTCTCGGGTGCCCGCCGGGGCTTCACTGTATCCAGGGTTCGGCGTATCCAGGGTTCACCGTAACCGATATTTCAACCTTATCCAGCGGACAGGCTTATCCGGCGAACGGGTTCGGCGCACCGATGTACTGTAGCTCGGTGTACTCCTCCAGACCCTCGGGGCCGCCCTCACGACCCATACCGGACTGCTTCACACCGCCAAAGGGGGCTGCCGCGTTCGAGATAACGCCGGAGTTGTAGCCGATCAGGCCGAACTCCAGACCCGCAGCCATGCGCGTAAAGCGCGGGTGGTTGCTCGTGTACACGTACGCTGCCAGGCCGTACTCGGTGTCGTTGGCGAGCTTCAGGGCGGTGCGTTCGCCCTCCTCACCGTAGCCGCCGAACGTGGCAATCGGGGCGACGGGGCCGAAGATTTCTTCACGCCACACGCGCATCGAATCGGTCACGCCGGTCAGCACGGTGGGGGTCACGAAGTTGCCCTTGTTCAGGTTCTTGGGCATGCCGCCGGTATCGCTCGGAACGTTTTCTGCAAGCTCGGGAATGTACCCGCCGCAGGCGAGGAGCGCGCCCTTACCCAGGGCGTCTTCGACCATAAAAAGCATAGATTCAACCGCTGAAGGTTGAATTAGCGGTCCGCAGTCGGTTCCGTCGACGGTTCCGTCACCCACGACGGTCGCCTCCATGCGCTCCACGAAGGCGCGGGTAAACTCTTCGGCAACGTCCTCGTGCACGATGAATCGGTTGGCGGCGGTGCACGCCTCGCCCATGTTCCTCATCTTCGCCGCGTAGGCGCCCTCCACGGCGGCGGGAATGTCCGCATCCTCAAAGACAATGAACGGGGCGTTACCGCCCAGCTCCATGGAGGTGCGCAGAACGTTCTGCGAGGCCTGCTCAAGCAGGGTGCGGCCCACGGCGGTGGAGCCGGTGAACGAGACCTTCCGCAGGCGCTCATCAGCCATCAGCGCGGAGACAACCTCACCGGTACGGGAGGTGGTCACCACGTTCAGCACGCCGTCCGGCAGGCCCGCCTCACGCATCAGGGAGGCGAAGTACAGGGAGCTGAGCGGGGTCAGGGAGGCGGGCTTGAGCACCGCGGTGCAGCCCGCCGCGAGCGCTGGGGCGACCTTGCGTGCCGCCATGGCGAGCGGGAAGTTCCAGGGGGTAATCAGCAGGCAGGGGCCGACGGGGCGGCGCACGGTGGTGATCTGTAGCCCGGATTCGGGGGCAACGGCGGTGCGGCCGAAGTTGCGGGCGGCTTCTTCGGCGTACCAGCGCAGGTAGTTCGCGGCGTAGGCGACTTCGCCGCGGGACTGGTCGAGGGGCTTGCCCATTTCGAGGGTCATGAGCCGGGCGATGACTTCGGTGCGCTGCGTCATGAGCGTGTAGGCGCGGTTGAGGATGTCGGCGCGTTCGCGGACGCTGGTTGCCGCCCATGAGGTGCGGGCGTCGCAGGCGGCGTCGAGTGCTTCGATGCCCTGTTCGACGCTGGCGTCGGCGACGTGCGCGAGGATTTGGCCGCAGGAGGGGTTGTGCACGGGGAAGGAGCCGTTGTCGCCGGTGACCCAGCTGCCGCCGATAAGCAGGTCGGTGGGCACGTAGAAGAAGGGGTAGGAGGGCCGCTCGTAGGGGTCGATGGGTTCGCGCTGCGGCATGTTGATGCTTTGCATGTGCGGTTCGGTGCGGCCTCGTAGCTGGGCGGATTTCGCGGCGGGCTTTGCGGCGGGACTCTCGGCGGAGCTTTCGGGTGAGGTGGTCATGGCGTGCCTTTCGGGTTGGGGCGGCCGGTGCGGTCGACTCTGACGCTTTTAATTCTAGTCCCCGTCCTCTCCCCTGCCCCGCACGCCTACACGTCCTCGCTCGCTCTCTCCCCGCCTTGGAAAGACCGCAGGCACGCCGAAGGGGGCCGCATCCATTACAGATGCGACCCCCTTCGGACCGGATTCTCGCTCGGTGCGTTGCTCAGCGCGCGAGCATCCTAGCTGGGGATTATGGAAGGCGTTGCCCGGAAGGGATGCTCGGTGCTACATCCGCTCTGCCCGGTACCCGCACCTTCACCGCTGAGCGGCGGTGAGGCGGGCCCCTAGGTGGACTAGGCCCACCGGTCCTCTCAAATCCAGGACTGACGTGCCTCGATTCGAGTCAGCTCCAGAGGACCGCCATCGTTGGTGCCGTGGAAGCGGCCGAAGTGTACGTACGGGCCGCGGTAGGCGCTGTGGTTGATGGGGCTGGAGTATTGGCCGTTGACCGTGTAGTAGAAGCTGTTCTTGTTCACCACAATCTTGCAGTTCAGTGCCTGGCCGGTGGTGACCTTCTGGCGCAGCTTCATGGTGTGCAGCACGCGCGGGCTGGTCTGCTTGGGTTCGAAGCAGAGAATCTGCGCTACGGAGTTGCCGCGGTAGTTGGGGCGGATGGCGAGCACGTAGGTGCCGTCTTCCTGGTTTGCGGCGAACTTCTTGCCGATGCCGAAGGGGCCGTCGTGTTCGCGACCGAAAGCGACGTAGCCGTAGTGGCCGTCCTGCTGCGGCAGTGCACCGGTCCACTTCATGGAGAAGTCGAGGGTGTACTTTTCGCGGGTGGTGTAGTTCGCCAGCGGGCCGAGCAGTACGGATTCGTCGTAGCGCTGGTTGTGCACGATGGCTACGCCGGTCAGGTCGGGCATGTCCGCTGCGACGGAGGGGTCGGCGGGCAGCATGCCGTGGGGACGCTTGCCGGTCTTGATCTTGACGCTGGAGTCGAAGGGGTCACCGATTACCCAGTAGGGGTCGGGGCACATGAAGCCCTTCACGCCCAGTGCCTTGTACTTTTCGTAGGCGGAGCGGCGGTGGATTTCCCAGACGATGACTGCCTTGCCGAGGCCGGTGAGGGCGCGTACGTTCTCTTCGCTCATGGAGCCCTGGGAAGCGCCGGTCGGCTTCTCGTAGTAGGGTACGCCGATGGCGTCCACGTTTTCGTGGCGTGCCATTGCGGAAATCTTATCGATGGGGTCGCCGCCGTCGAAGTAGCACCAGGTGGCACAGCCTGCGGAGTTGGCAAGCTTCAGGTAGCGGGAGGTGGGCTTGAAGCCGCCGCTGCCGTCACGGTACATCTTGATGACGGTGCGGCGCTGCAGGCCGCGTTCGGTGATGAACTTGACGAGGCCTGCCTGTGCGGGGCCGTCCTTCGCTTCGAGGAACAGTACGACCTTCTTGCCGCCGACGGAGGCATATTCGCCGCCTGCGGGTACGGCGTCAACGGCTGCGATGGCTTCTTCGAGGGTGGGGATGTTGTACAGGTCGGTCTTTTCGCCCAGGTTCTTGCGCATGTTGACCTTGTGCTGGCGCAGTTCGGCGAGGGTGTGGCCGCGCACGTCCATGGATGCGCCGGTGGTGCGCTTGATGTTGGTGTCGTGCATGCAGACGAACTGGCCGTCGCTGGTGGTGCGTACGGAAATTTCGACGGCGAGGGCGCCGCGGCGTACGGACTCTGCGTAGGCGTAGGCGGTGTGCTCGGGGCTGATGTTGCCGGCACCGCGGTGGGCGATGAAGAATTCATCGGTCTTGTAGAGCAGCTGATGTGCGGGGGAGCCGCTGTGTACTGCCGCGAGCTGTGCGCGGGTGTTGGCTGCGGCGTGGGCTTCGCCTGCCTGGAGCATGAGGGCGGCGGGCGCCAGAGTGGAGGCGCCAATGAAGCCGCGGCGGCTCAGATTCTTGGAGATCTTCGGGAATGCAGTCACCGTAGTGGTCCTTTTTTCGTTTATGAGTTGAGCGTAATGTGTGTGGTTGGTCATTGAAGTTTTGGTTTATAGCTGAGGGTCCGGATTCTCTCAACTCAAACTGCAACTTCTATGTAGGATAACGATTTTTTATCGGTGATTCACTGCGTTCACAAGCAAATAGGGTATTATGTGCGCCTCATTCTTACCCGCTGTGCAATGCGGGTGAATGTGTTCCTCCTTTTCCGCCGCTTTTAATAGCGGCATTTCATGCGGCGTTAAAAAATTTCTCGTGTAACGAAAAAAGCCGCGCCTGTAGCCCGATTGAGCCTGCAGGACGCGACCTTTTGCGTTAAGTATTTTCGCGGGTTTTCACCGCTGTTGAAGCTGAGCTATTTTCGCTGGTTCAGCTTACTTCTTGGATGCCTGAGCGACGCGGTCACCGGCTGCAACGGGGCGGCGGGACTCAGAGTCCTTGGAGATGTTGAACTTTGCGGTGTTGGTAATCATCACCATGGTTTCCTTGGAGGGGATGCGACCCTCGATAGCTGCCCAGTCGACCTCGATAATGGGTGCGCCTGCCTCAACCTTGTCACCTACGTTAGCGAGCTTGGTGAAGCCGTCGCCGCCGAGCTCAACGGTGTCGATACCGATGTGGACCAGTACCTCACCGCCGTTTTCGGTGCGGAGCATGAATGCGTGCAGGGTGTCCTGAATCAGTGCAATGGTGCCTGCAACGGGTGCGACGATGGTGCCTGCGGTGGGGTTCACTGCGTAGCCGTCGCCCATAACGCCCTGAGAGAAAACGGGGTCGGAGACTTCGCTCAGCGGCAGGTACTCGCCGGTAGCAGGTGCGACGTAGACGTCTGCGGACGATGCTTCCTGTGCGGCAGCTTCCTTCTTCTTCTTGCCGAAACCGAACATGTATGCTCCTTCTGGTCGTGTGGCGCTATGAATAGCGTGTATTTGTAACGCTGATGCGTCCGCGTCGGATGCGGGCGTCGTTGCCTTCTTGGTTTCACACCGGGCGACGTCTGCCTGAATTGCAGGGTTCGCACACTCCGGTGCATATGCACTCAGAATACAACACCTGAACCCGCAGCTCACGAGCTGAGGGTCATTCGACTCGAATTCTGCAAATATTCCGCAAATCTGGAACTTCAACTCACACTTCTGCACTCTTGAGGGCACGAGTACACTTAGTGAAGGACTGGCGCCCCTCCCCCGAGCTGGCGCTGATAAGAAAGAAAAGGCTAAAAACTGATGACTGAAGCGGCTGAGACCGTTCTTGAAGTATTTATTCCGGGCCCCGGTGAGAACCCGGAGGATCCGCAGGATATGGAGCGCTCCGAGTTCCTGGGCGCCGCACAGGAGGCGCTGGATTCGGGCGTGTACATTGAGGTGTACTCCACCGACTCCTACCCGTCCGCATTTGAAGAGTGCGCACCGGTCGCCGAGCAGATTGAGATGAACGGCCGCGAGGTTCTGCCGCTCATGCTCGTCAACGGTGAGGTGAAGGTGTCCTTCGCGTACCCGACTGCCGAGCAGATTAAGCGTTTTGCGCGCGCCCACCTGGTTGCCCAGCCGAAGGCTAATGCGGCAGCGGCTGCGTGCGGCCCGTCCGGTTCCCCGGCGGCGTCGATGATCCCGAACCTGAGCGGCGAACCCGCCGGTTTCGCGGCAACCCTGGCGGGTAAGGCACCCCAGCCGGTCGGCGGCCCCGAGATCGGTAACCGCGTGAACCTCATGGGTGGCGACACCGGCGACGGTATCCCCACCTCCGGTTCGGTGGCTGTGAAGTCCGGCGGCTGCGGATGCGGTGGTTGCGGCTGCGGCGGCAAGTAAACCCACCCCTGCCGGCAACGAGCGCCTGGCTCACCCGGTTCTAAACTACATAGCAAAGAGCGGTGCCCGTCTCCTCGTGATGAGGAAGCGGGCACCGCTTTCGCTTAACGAAGCTTAGGTTCACACCCGGCAGCACCTACGGGAGCTACGGCGGGCGAACAGCACCTTACTTGATGGAGGTACCGACGGAACCGAGCTGCTGGCAAGCCTCGACCACGCGTGCGGCCATGCCTGCCTCTGCAGCTGCACCCCAAACGCGGGGGTCATAGGTCTTCTTGTTGCCGACCTCGCCGTCAACCTTCAGCACACCGTCGTAGTTGCTGAACATGTGGCCAGCAACGGGGCGGGTGAATGCGTACTGGGTGTCGGTGTCGATGTTCATCTTGATAACACCGTAGGACACTGCGTCTGCAATCTCCTGCTCGGTGGAGCCGGAGCCACCGTGGAAGACCAGGTAGAAGGGCTTGTCGCCCTTGCCGTACTTAGCGCCGACCTCGGTCTGGATTTCCTTGAGCAGCTCGGGGCGCAGGTGAACATTACCGGGCTTGTACACGCCGTGAACGTTACCGAAGGTCAGAGCAGCCATGTAGGTGCCCTTCTCGCCCAGGCCGATTGCCTCAACGGTCTTGATTGCGTCTGCAACGGTGGTGTACAGGGAGTCGTCGATAGCGCCTTCAACGCCGTCTTCCTCGCCACCAACGGCACCAATCTCAACCTCGAGAACGAGCTTTGCCTTGGAGGTACGCTCGATCAGCTCAGCAGCGATCTTCAGGTTCTCGTCCAGGTCGATTGCGGAGCCGTCCCACATGTGGGAGTTGAAGATGGGGTCTTCACCGCGAGCAACAGCCTTCTCGGACTCTGCCAGCAGGGGCAGGACGAAGCCTTCCAGCTTGTCCTTGGGGCAGTGGTCGGTGTGCAGTGCAATGTTCACGTCGTACTGCTTAGCAACTTCGCGTGCGTATGCTGCGAAGGCCAGGGAGCCAACGACCATGTCCTTCTTGGAAGCGCCGGACCAGTATGCTGCGCCACCGGTGGATGCCTGGATGATGCCGTCCGAGCCAGCCTCTGCGAAGCCGCGGATTGCAGCGTTCAGGGTCTGGGAGGAGGTCACGTTCACTGCGGGGTACGCGAAGCCCTTTTCCTTCGCGGTCTGCAGCATTTCTGCGTAAACTTCGGGGGTTGCAATAGCCATATGCTGACTCCTTGGATAGATGCGACCGGTTACCGATGCTGGGCCGGTTCACCATATTTTGTTGGCGCGCGAGACGCCTCCTACTCGCACTATTTTACCAAGATACGACTTATTTATCGTTAATTTTTTGTGGGTTTTTTTGGGTTTACTGCAGCGAAATTTCCGCGAATTACCGCGGTAAAGTAGAGGTGTTAATGACTTGATGTCTTCTGTGTGTGCAGGCCAGCGTACACATCACCCAGACGCGACGAAAGGAACCTCCCATGAGCAAGGCGAGCGCTAAAAATAATCCGAAACAGCTCGACGCGAAACGTGAGAAGCGTGCCCGCCAGGCGCAGCGTCGTGCTGAGCGTGAGCATCCGAATGCGGCGGCTATTGCCCCGGTGCGCGCCCAGTTGGATGAGGTTCTGGAGCGTAAGAGTCGGCATGTTTTGGGGCATGGCGATATGGCGAAATCCCTTGAGTTGATGGAGAAAATGCGTGATGAGGGCGCGAGTGACCACGAGATTGATGTGGCGCTTGCGGAGGCGAAGCTCCCCTCGGTCGTGCAGGTTGGTCGTAAGTCGTTGATGCGTTGGCCGAGCTGGTGGTGGTTGAATCGTCGTGAGCGCGCGTTGCGGGCGAAGATTGACCGGCTGATGGAGGACTAAGTCCCCGTTGTGAATAGGTTGTGAGAGCACCCCGTTGTGGGTGCTCTTGTGCTGTGCGGTGGTGGGGTAATTGATTTTTTGGACTCAGGGTTCAATTAATCTATTTCACAAAACAATGAAAACCACACAATACAACATGAACCAAATATATTTATAAGATATGCGTTATATTTATATAAATTGTTACGTGATGCGGGTTATATTTACCTAAATTACCGTGCTATAGTCATTACAACCCGCAGACGTGTTCCCAACCACATTTCGTGTAGCACGTGCTTCAGACGTAACTATCCAAGGAGGTATAGCGTGAGCACCTCACCGAACAAGAACCCGCAGACTTCTGCAGCGGATCAGTACACTAAGCCCCCCACAGACGACCCGTTCGCACACGAACAGGAAGGCTTCCACAAGGGGCTTGGCGCACGTCAGCTCCAGATGATCGCCATCGGTTCCGCTATTGGTACCGGCCTGTTCCTGGGCACCGGTAGCCGCCTGCAGGACGCAGGCCCCATGCTCGCCGTCATCTACGCCGTCATCGGCTTCTTCGGCTACCTGATCCTTCGAGCCCTCGGCGAGCTGATTCTTCACCGCCCTTCCTCGGGCTCCTTCGTCTCCTACACCCGCGAATTCTACGGCGAAAAGGCCGCATTCGTATCCGGATGGCTGTACTGGCTGAACTGGGCAATGACCGCCGTTGCAGACGCCACCGCTATCGCTATCTACATCAGCTGGTTCGGTCGATACAACCAGTTCTTCGCAGATATTCCCCAGTGGCTTAGCGCATTCATCGTCGTTATCGTCACTGTGGCTCTGAACCTCATCTCCGTGAAGCTCTTCGGTGAGCTGGAATTCTGGTTCGCACTCATTAAGATTCTTGCCCTGCTGTCCTTCATGGCGGTAGGTATCTGGTACCTGGTCTTCGGTGAACCCATCAACGGCGTCACCCCCGGCCTGAGCCTTATTGCAGCCAATGACGGCTTCTTCCCCAACGGTATTCTTCCCGCTCTTATCGTGGTTCAGGGCGTTGTGTTCGCCTACGCCGGTATTGAGCTGGTCGGCACCACCAGTGGTGAAACCAAGAACGTTGAGAAGGTTATCCCCCGCGCTATCAACACCGTGATCTGGCGTATCGCGATTTTCTACGTTGGTTCCGTGGTTCTGCTCTGCCTGCTCATGCCCTACACCGCATACAAGGACGCAGAGTCGCCGTTCGTGACCTTCTTCGACGCTATCGGCATTGACGGTACCGCACCGATTATGCAGCTGGTTGTTATTACCGCGGCTGCTTCCTCGCTGAACGCTGGCCTATACTCCACCGGCCGTATTCTCCACTCGATGGGTGTTGCAGGTTCGGCACCGAAGTTCACCACCAAGGTGTCCCGCTCCGGCGTTCCGGTGGCAGGTATTCTGCTGACCGGTGTAATTGGCCTCTTCGGCGTTGTGCTGAACTTCTTCGTTCCCGAGCAGGCGTTCGAGGTCGTGCTGAACATCGCATCCGTGGGCACCATGGCTAGCTGGGCGGCTATCGCAATGTCGCACCAGAAGTACCTGAAGCTGGTCGGCGAGGGCAAGTACAAGCGCCCCAACTACCGCGCACCCGGCGGTCGCTTCAGTGACTGGGCTGTGATGGTGTTCCTCGCTGTTGTGCTGGTGCTGATGGCACTGGATTACCCGGTCGGCACCTACACCCTGGCATCGCTGCTGCTGGTTATCCCGCTGCTGATTATCGGCTGGTACACGGTTCGTGACCGCGTCAACGAGATTGCTCGCGTCCGTGAAGGCTACACCGGTTCCGTGCCTGTGATTGCTGCCCGCCCCGTGGTGAAGAAGCTCGTTCCGGAGCCTCGTACCCACATTGACCTGGGTGAACTGGACGCTGAGGACGAGGACAAGCCGAAGGGCAACTAACCCGACGGCTGCCTCCGATCCCGTAATATCCCAGTGAAATCCCGGTGAAGGCGATGAGGGGGTTCTAGACCCTAGCCCGTAGGTTCCAGGAGTTCTAGAACCCCCTCCCTGCACGTTTTTCGTGTTCGTTCCGTATTACATCCGTGTAATACATAAAGCAAAGTACATATCTACAGCATTTCTAATACGGTGTGTCCTGCAATATATTTTGAGATAATAGATATCCGTAGTGACCACCAGATGCACAAAGAAGTTTTGTGCAGATATTCAAAGGAGAAAATCATGACTGAACGTCCTAGCGCACACGCGGTGGAATTTGTTGACGTCGCCTCGATGGCGAAGTGGATTCAGAAGGACGGCGTAGGCAACATCATTGCCGGCATGGTCGACTTCCTCGAAGAAGACTTCAAGAAGTGGCAGAGCTTCGACAAGATTCCGCGCGTCGCCTCCCACACCCCCTTCGGTGTGATTGAGCTGATGCCCACCTCCGACAACATCACCTACTCCTTCAAGTACGTGAACGGCCACCCGTCGAACCCGGCACGCGGCTTCCAGACCGTGACCGCGTTCGGTCTGCTCGCTGACGTGGATAACGGCTACCCCGTGTTCCTGGCTGAGATGACCCTGCTGACCGCGCTACGTACCGCCGGTGTGTCCGCCATGGTTGCTAAGCACCTGGCACGCAAGGATTCGAAGAAGATGGCGATGATTGGTACCGGCTCGCAGTCTGAGTTCCAGGCGCTGGGTATGCGCGCGGTGCTCGGCATTGAGGACCTGTCCGTCTACGACGTTGACCCGCACGCGATGGAGAAGTTCCGCCGTAACCTGGAGCCGCTGGGCTTCCGCATCCACCTGGCTAAGGACGTGGACGAGGCTGTTGAGGGTGCCGACATTATTACCACCTGCACCGCCGATAAGCAGCAGGCGAAGGTTCTGCTGGACCGCCAGGTGAAGCCCGGCGTGCACCTGAACGCTATTGGTGGCGACTGCCCCGGCAAGACTGAGTTGGAAAGCGAAATTCTGGACCGCTCCACCGTGTTCGTTGAGTTCCCGCCGCAGACCCGCATTGAGGGCGAGATTCAGCAGAAGGACCCGGACTTCCCGGTGGTGGAGTTCTGGAAGGTTCTGACCGGTGAGGAGCCGGGCCGCGTGTCGGATGAGCAGATTACCCTGTTTGATTCGGTGGGCTTCGCGATTGCTGACTTCTCGGGTCTGCGTTATGCCCGTGCGGCTACGCAGGACACCGACCTGCAGCAGTTCATTGACCTGGTTGCTAGCCCGGATGATCCGAAGGATCTGTACTCGCTGGTGAACGTTAACGTTCCGGTGGGCTAAAGGGCTCAAGTAACCTGACGCTGAGTGGCCTTGAGCTGGCGAGCCTGTAGGTGCGCTGGCATGGGCTGCGAGGTTGAGAGTGAATAAAGTGAGGGCCGGGGAGTGGTGACACTCCCCGGCTCCTTCTTATGAAATTTGCTTGTGGGCATTCTGCGGCTGGTTCGCCCGTTCTGCCCTTCAGCGGGTGCGGCTACTGGTGGGTGGCAATAATTTCACGCGCCCTCGCCACATGCTTTTCTTTCTCTTCTTTCAACTGGTTAAGCTTCGCCTGATTCTTCTCAATCAGCGGACCCTGATAGGACGCTTCAATATCACCCAGACGCTGAGCCATACCAACCTTCTGGTTACATTCGGCTTCGATGGTCGCGAGGCGAATTTCCTCCGGCTTAGCCTCTTCGTTGCCTTGGGAGGAGGTCATGAGATGTACGCTTTCTTCGGACGTCCAGTCGCTCTCCCCTTCCCTGGGGGTTAGCCCGCGTTCACGCAGGCAGGTCCACCATTCTGAGCGAATATTTTTCCACTCATCGGTTTGGGAGGCGTAGGTGTATGCCTGTGAGTTGAGCTCTCCTACAAACCGGTATTCTTTTTCGTCCAGTTCGACGTCAGAGAATGCGGCTTTCACCTCTTCTTGGCACCGGGTGTTGATGTCGTCTGATGCTGAATCTTCTGGGCCTCGGGATTCCTTCTGGGAGTACCCGTACTTTTTGGCGTACTCAACGTTCCAGCTACCGTATAGGCCTCCCGGTTGAGGGGTGTCTACTGAGGGCACGGCGTAGGACTGCCCGTGGTGCGCATAGCATTCGGACATGAGCGTGTGCCACGCCGTGCTCACCGTACGGAGTGTGAGTTCGTCAAAGGCATACTCATCCAGTGGAAGGTGTACGTAGTTCTTTGAATAATCGAGAACAGCTTTTCGTGAGGTGTCCCGCTCGGCGCTGTTGGAGCAGGACACGCACGCCCCCAGCAGGCAGAATACTGCTACCGCAGAGAGAGCCTTACGCATAGGCTTTTCCTCCTCCATACCTTGTTGTAACGTTCAAACGGAGTTACCCCAATTATCCCAAGGGCTCCTATCTGCTTGTCGCTGATATCTACTGGTGGGTGGCGATAATTTCGCGCGCCTTGGCTATCTTCGCGTCACGATAGGCCTTCAAATCATTCAGCAACGCCTGATTCTTCTCAATCAAAGGCCCCTGATAGGACGCCTCAAGATCACCCAGACGCTGAGCCAACCTCACCTTCTCACTACATTGAGCTTCAATGGTTGCCAGGCGGATAACCTCCTCCAACACTTTGGGATCATCAGCATTCAGATTGGCCGTTTCTTTGCTCGTCCATTCACCGTCCCCGGTGCGAGGCGTCAACCCTTCCTGACGCTGGCAGTCCCACCAATCTGAGCGGGCTTTCTTCCATTCAGGGTCAGCCTGCGCACGCTGGTACGCTTCGCCACTGATACGACCGACGGGGCGGTACTTTTTCTCATCAGCCTCATCAAAATAGAGCATATCCAGTTCTTCCCGATGCTCTTCGCGGCAGCTGACCCTGACGTCTTCAGGGATGCTCTCATAAATCCTTTCCTGCTCTTCTCTGACTTTGCTGGACGTAAAATGATTCGCCGCATGCTTCACGTTCCAGGAGCCGTACTGGGAGGCGTTGCCAGAAACCAAGCCGTTTTCTAGAATTTCAAAATCGTATCCCTTTTTCGCATAGCACTCTTTAAGAATCAACAAATACGCCCTATATGTTATATCTAGGGCCTGGTCACTCATGTCGTATTCATCGAGCGGAAGAGTAATGTAGTTATTTTCAAAATCTAGCTGGGCTTTGAAGCTAGTATCTTTAGGCGCAGCGGCGCAGGAACTTAAAGCTAAAGCAAAGCAGGCGAGTAGGGCAGCAGATTTCTTCATTGTTACCGACTCCTTTCAGGGGAATGACGTCGCGGTCATTCATATCCACAGCCCGCAACCATTAGCGAGCCGAAGCCAGGAAATCCATCGCATGTCCCAAACTGAAATTGAGAGTGCGATTCTCACATCTCCTGTGATTTGCGTTAACACTAACACGCCTAGGTAATTCCATGCGTGGTTTAAGCCACCCCAACCCCCAACAGAAAGGTTCCGACGCGCACACAACGCATCGGAACCTTTAAACACCTCATAAACAGCCGCCAAACTACGACGGAATCTGACCAAACACATGGCGGCGAACCCACGCATGCATCGCAATACCCGCAGCCGTCGCCGCATTCATCGAACGCGTCGACCCAAACTGCTCAATCGACAGAGTATCCCTAGCCGCCGCATGCAACTCCTCCGACAAACCCGGGCCCTCCTGACCAAAAACCAGCACACACTTCTTCGGCAGATCATACGTCTCCAGGGGCACAGAATCCGGAAAAATATCAATACCAATAATCTCCAGACCCTCAGCCTGCGCCCACGCCACAAAATCCTCAATCGTCGGATGATGACGCACATGCTGATAACGATCCGTCACCATCGCACCACGACGATTCCAGCGGCGACGCCCAATAATATGGACCTCCTTCGCCAACATCGCATTCGCAGTACGCACCACCGTGCCAATATTCAAATCATGCTGCCAATTCTCAATCGCCACATGAAAATCATGGCGGCGCGTATCCAGGTCAGCAATAATCGCGTCCATCGACCAGTAACGGTACTTATCCACCACGTTACGGCGGTCGCCCTCACGCAGCAGCTCCTCATCCCAATGGTCACCCTCGGGCCACGGGCCCTCCCACGGGCCCACACCCACCTCAAAACGGGCAGTACCCTGCTCAGTACCCTCAACAGCCTCAGCTACAGCCGCCTCACGATTCTCAACCATCACAACCACCTTCACGCCAACAACCAGCGCCACTCCGGCGCCCACAGAGCCATCTTACAGACAAAGACCCGCGCCACCAGCCACACACAGTAGCCAGCGGCACGGGTTTACCCGCCGCAACGGGAATGTCTTAAAAATTCACGAGGTCCTAGTCCAAGCCAGTAGAGACTAGTCCAGGCCCAGCTCATCCTTCGAGTACGCGTACAGGCACGGGACGCCCGCAACCTCTTCCACATGCTCCTTAGCGCCGGTCGCACGGTCAACAATCACAGCAACCGCCACAACCTCAGCGCCAGCCTTACGCAGTGCCTCAACAGCAGTCAGCGCAGAACCACCGGTCGTGGAGGTGTCCTCAACAGCAACCACGCGGCGACCCTCAACGCTGGGGCCCTCCACCTGACGGCCCATGCCGTAAGACTTCTGAGCCTTACGCACCACAAACGCGTCAATCGCACGGTCCTGATCACCAGCGGCACGCATAATCGCGGTACCCACCGGGTCAGCACCCATAGTCAGGCCGCCAGCAGCCTCAAACTCGATGCCGTTCTTATCCAGCAGGTCCAGCATGACCTGACCAACCAGGCGAGAAGCCTCGTGGTGCAGGGTGATGCGGCGCAGGTCAACGTAGTAGTCGGCTTCCTTGCCGGAGGCGAGGACCACGTGCCCGCGCACCACAGCCAGCTCCATAATCAGCTGGCGCAGGCGTTCACGGGCTTCTTCAATGGGGAGGTTTTCAGAAAGCTTAGTCATAGTTCCAGTGTAGCGGCTCACGTGCAGGCGGCGCAGGCTATCCTGCGCTATCCCACTACCGCGTTATCCCGGCACTAGGCTATTCCACCACGCGACCCACCGACGGCGGTAGGGCAGCGCGCAGCTTCGTCAGCATCTCCTCATACTCGGCGGCAGGATCGGAATCGGCAACCACCGCACCACCGGCGGCAAGAGTCACCGTGCCCTCATCGTGCGCCACGAGCGTGCGAATCACAATCGACAGGTTCGCCGAACCATCCGCCGACACAAAGCCCAGGGCACCCGAATACACGCCGCGAGCGCGATTCTCCAGGCCCTCAATAATCTGCATGGTCGAGGGCTTAGGCGCACCTGTCATGGAGCCGCCCGGGAAGCACGCCCGCGCGGCGGTCACCGCACTCACGCCCTCGCGCAGACGAGAGCTGACCGTGGACACCAGCTGGTGCACGGTCGAATAGCTCTCCACGCCCATGAGCACGGGCACGCGCACGGATGCCGGATCAGACACCGTGGAGAGGTCATTACGCAGCAAGTCCACGATCATGAGGTTCTCGGCGCGGGTCTTCTCATCGGTACGCAACCATGCCGCGGTAGCCTCGTCTTCTTCCGGGGTGGCGCCGCGCGGCACCGTGCCCTTAATCGGCTTCGTCTGGGCGTTACGCTGCTCATCCACGCTCAAAAAACGCTCCGGCGAAGAAGAAAGCACCGAAAAATCACCGCACCGCAGATACGCCGCATACGGCGCCGAATTGTGGGCGCGCTGGCGGCGGTACAGCTCAAAGAAAAGCTCCGGGCTCGGATTCTGGATGCGCGAGCTCGTCTGCGCGGTCAGGCACACCTCGTAGCTGTTACCCTCGTAGATTTCGTGCTGACTAGCGCGAACGGCGTCCATGTAGGCTTCCGCAGCGGGGGCCGGGAAGAGCAGGGGCTCAGCGAGTTCGGGGGTATTTACGGGGGTGCTGTCGGAGGCAGTCTCCCCCGCAGTGCTCAGCAGCCGCTCCGCCGCCTCACACCACGGCTCATCGCCCACCAGCCAGCTACGTGCGGGGCGGCCCGGGCGGGCATGCTCGTGCACCAGGTAGCGGACCGCCGGCAGCCACAGAGAATCCGGGGTCGGCGCCTCATGCGTCGGCAGATAGCCTGGCACCGGGTGGCCGTGCTCCAGGCCCATGGCGGCACGCGCCTCATAGCCGAAATAACCCACGTAACCGCCACGCAAACCCGCGGGCAGACCGGTCGCCGCCGCGGCATCCGGGTGCACGCGCGGTGCGGAGGCGAGCGCCGCCTCCAACTGGGCGAAGGGGTCTTCCCTGCCAGACTCAGCCGCCGCACGCGCCGAATCTACGCGCAAGGGCGACAGCTGCGCCGGAACCACACCCACATACGAGGCAACCGACATAGGCGACTCCTCACGCGCCGAATCCAGCCAGAAGGAATACTCAGCGCCACCGCTCAGCAGCGGGTACGCCTCCTCGCAGTTCACCGCGAAAGGAAGCGGGCGCACGACAAGCTCCCGCGTCTGCGCATCCCACGGGATGCTCTGCAGAATACTCGGCAGGGCATGAGGGGACGCAGAAGCGGGAGCGTTCGAGGTAGAAAAAATACGGTCCGCGGAAGTTTCAGTCACGGACTCCATTGTATGGCGTGCAGGCGAACTGGCGGTTTAGTGAACAACTGCGGGTGCTTCGCCGTTTTCGCTGGTCATCGGCAGGCCGGCAGCGAACCATGCGCTGGTGCCGCCTGCAATGTTGTGTGCGGCGTAGCCGTGCTCGCGCAGGAAGGTTGCCGCGCGGTTCGAACGGCCGCCGCCGTGGCAGATGACGTAGAAGTCTTCGCCGGGTGCGGGCAGTTCTTCCAGACGCTCAGCGATGGTGCCGAGGGTGATGTGCTTGGCGCCGGTGGCGTGGCCGCCCTCCCACTCGTAGTCTTCACGCACGTCGATGATGGTTGCGCCTGCGGGAACGTCGCGGGGGTCAACCTGGGGTACAGCAGTCATGGGGTTCTCCTTTGAATTGAACTAGCCTTTGAAATGAACTAGGACGGGCCGGTCGGCACGACGGGGTGCCGGGTGGGCATAGTTGTGGTTCCACTCTATCGCTTTGGGGGTGTGCGGCGCATCTAGCCCGGTATTTGGGGGTTTGTGAGACTCGGAAATGATGCATACGAAAAAATCGAAATGATTTTTCATGCACTGATTGATAGTTCAATCTTTGAAATACATGAACACAATATGTATACATATGCACCCACAAGGGTATAGACTTAAACACATATTGCCCGGGTCACACAGAACCCCGGGCTTGCACAGAAAAGAATTACCACCATGTCTCACACCATCACAGGTGCCGAACCCAAGGAAACCAAGACCTTCTTCGGCCACCCGAGCATGCTCGCGAACCTGTTCACCGTAGAAATGTGGGAGCGCTTCTCCTTCTACGGCATGCAGGGCATCATGATCTACTACCTGTACTACACCGCCGACAAGGGCGGCCTGGGCCTCGACAAGGACCTCGCCACCGGCGTTATCGGCGCGTACGGTGCAGTCGTGTACCTCATGGCAATCCTCGGCGGTATCCTCGGTGACCGCATCCTCGGCCCCGAGCGTACCCTCTTCTACTCCGCCATCGGCATTATGGCGGGTCACATCTCCCTCTCCCTCATCCCCGGCGTGCCCGGCGTGGTGATTGGTCTGCTGCTGGTCGCTATCGGCTCCGGCGGTCTGAAGAGTAACGCATCCGTGCTGGTCGGTTCGCTCTACAGCGACAACGACTCACGCCGCGACGCAGGCTTCACCATCTTCTACATCGGCGTGAACACCGGTGCGCTGCTTGGCCCGCTCCTGACCGGTTGGGGTTGGAGCACCTGGGGCTTCCACATGGGCTTCGGTCTTGCCGCAATCGGCATGGCTGCCGGCCTGATTCAGTACTCGCTGACCCGCAAGAACCTGCCCGCCTCCGTACACCACGTGGACACCCCCTTCACCGGTGCCCAGAAGCGCAACTTCGCCCTGGCGCTGGTCGGCATCGTGGTCGTTCTCGGCATCCTGCTGGCAACCGGCCTGATGACCGCAGACAACCTCAAGAACTGGGTCATGGGCTTCATCTTCATCGGCGCTATCGCCCTGTTCGCACAGATGCTGACCGCTAAGGATGTCACCGCTGATGAGCGTTCCCGCGTCACCGCATTCATCCCCCTGTGGATTGCAAACTCCGTATTCTGGGCACTGTACCAGCAGCAGTTCACCGTCATGGCGGTGTACTCGGACGAGCGCCTCAACTGGAACATCCTGGGCATGGAGCTGACCCCGAACCTGGTCAACTCCATCAACCCCGTCTTCATCATCATCTTCGGCATGATGTTCTCCGCCCTGTGGACCAAGTGGGGCGACCGCCAGCCGGTCACCACCCTGAAGTTCTCCGCAGCGCTGATTATCATCGGCCTGGCGTTCTGGATCTTCCTCGCTCAGGCGGGCGTTCAGAGCGTGAACGTCGGCTGGATCGTGCTGATCCTGTTCGTCTGCACCATCGCCGAGCTGATTATTTCACCGGTGGGTATTTCGCTGGCGACCAAACTCGCCCCGAAGGCGCACCGAGTGAACATGATGGCGCTGTACTTCACCTCCGTGGCAATGGGTACCGTGCTTTCCGGTTGGCTGGCTCCGTTCTACAGCATGGAGACTGAGGTTCCCTACTTCACCTGGATGGGTATTATCACCATCGCGACCGGTATTCTGCTGTTCCTGGTGCACAAGCCGGTTCAGAAGATGATGCGCGGCGTGAAGTAGCCACAAAGCTGCTTGTCTAGGCTGCTGACTCGCTGTTTTCAGGCGGCGTGAGCGTGTATAGGCGAGCGTATATTAGGCTAGGGGCCCCGAATCCTTGAATTACCAAGGGTTCGGGGCCCTTGCTGTATGCACTTGGTGCATGCCCTGGTGTATGTGCCAGCAGTCGGAGCGCCGGAATGTTGAAGGGAGGTTCAGGAGGGGCGGGTTTAGGGGCATTCGGGACATTTTCTTTAATGAGACAATCCGCGCGAATTTTCTTATTAAGCGCCTTAATAAGAAAATCGAAGTGTATTGTCTTATTAAGACCCCCCATAAGACCAGCAAGACGACACCGATGAAGAGGAGGAGGGAGGAGGAACCATGCCCTCAGCCATCACCTGGCCCGCTCTCACATGGGAGCCGCAAACCCCCTGGGTTCACCGTGACGCCCTCGCCTCCCGACGCGCAACGCGCCGCAACTCCGGCGCCTTCTCCAGCGCCGTACCCGCCTCCATTGCCGCACTCAACGTCGAACTCAGCCCCGCACTGCGAGTGCGCCTCCAAGAGAACGCCACCGCAATGACCCGCTTCGATGAGCGGCTCCACCACATCGGCGGCATCCCCTTCTCCGCGGTTCTTCTGCGCGGCGAATCCGCCTCCAGCTCACAGATTGAAAACCTCACCGTTAGCGCACGCAGGCTCTCACTGGCTGTCCTGGGTGCAAGCGGGTCGAAGGTCGGCGTTAACGCCGAGCTGGTGGCGCGCAATGTTCACGCCATGCGTGCAGCCTTGAACACCGCAGAGAACATTAGCGTCGATAATATCCTCGCGATGCACCGCGAACTGACCCGCGGCCTGCAGCAGGACTCCGGTGTACTCCGCACCCAATGGGTGTGGATTAAGGGTGATTCGCCGGTAACCGCCGACTATGTGGCACCGCATCACGAGCGGGTTCCTGCCGCCCTCGAAGACCTTGTAGCCTTCATGAACCGCCGCGATATTGACCCCCTCGCACAGGCGGCTATCGCGCACGCCCAATTTGAAACGATCCACCCTTTCACTGACGGCAACGGCAGAACCGGACGAGCCCTCATCTCCGCGCTCCTGCTCGCCCGCGGCGTCACTCGCCACGTGATTCTGCCCGTCTCCTCCGGGCTGCTGCACGATACCGACGGGTACATTCAGGCGCTCACCGACTACCGTGCAGGCGATGCTGAGCCCATCATCGAGCTCTTCATCGACGCCGCGCAGAAGGCAATCACCAACGCAGAAATCCTGGCGCAAGACATTGAAACCCTGCGCGATGAGGTGCTGTCCATTGCCCAACGTAAAACCCCTCTCCTGCGTTCCCTCACTGACCTGTGCTGCACTGAGCCCGCCTTCACTGCACACATGGTGGAGGAGCACACACAGGGGTCCCGAGCTAGTGTGTATCGCCTCCTCAACCGCATGGTGGAGCTGCAGATTCTGCGTGAAGAACGCGTCAAAATTCAGGGGCAAAAAGTGTGGACTGTCCCCGCTCTCAACCGCGCCCTCGACAACTTCGCGGCACGAGCAGGACGACGCGGATAGACGCGCCATCGGGTTCGATAACCCGCGCGAAAATTCTGCAGGCGCAGGCAGGTTCTGATGTGCGGAACTGTGACGATTTATGTCTCCGCATGAACGCGCGTGACGAAACACAGGGTCAAAAAGGGACGCATTAAGCCACGAACAGAAATCTACTAGACAGCCCTCAACCACAGGTCTAAGGTGAATCCAGAACGAGCCGGAAAACCTTCCGGCACGACCCTTCAACCCTTAGCCGAGGAGAAAATCATGGCACTTTACCTGGTAGAACTGACCCCCGCACAGCCGTCCAAGGACGAAGCAACCGCACTCATCGAGACCGTCAACTCGTCCCTGACCAACGGCGCCGAGCTCATCGAAACCCAGGTCTCCGCAGACCACAAGATCGTCTTCGTCATCGTCGAATCCGAGAACACCGCATTCGGCCCCGACCTCGCCGCAGCAATCGGTGAGCGCGCAACCGTCGCAGGCCCCGACGCAGTCCGCCTGGTCGGAGCAGAGCTCGAAGACATCAAGAAGCTCAAGAAGGACGCAGACTACCTGGTTGAGTGGGACATCCCCGCAGAGATTACTATGGAACAGTACCTGACCCGCAAGAAGGCAAACGCCCCCAAGTACGCTGAAGTACCCGAGGTTTCCTTCCTGCGCACCTACGTTCGCGAAGACACCGCAAAGTGCCTCTGCTTCTACGACGCACCCGACGAAGAAGCTGTTGTTCGCGCCCGCAAGGCCGTCAGCACCCCCATCGACCGACTGTTCAAGCTGCACGCATAGACGCGATGCTCCCCGCTTAGGAGAAACCCCATGTCCGAGTTCACTCTCGAACCCCTCTACGATTACCCCCAGCGCGAGCAGGTGCTCGCACTCGCCCGAACCCACGCAGATGCTGTTGACCGCGGCGAGCGTTCCCCCTTCGAAAACCTACGCGAAATCGCTAAGGACGGCCTGATTACCCTGGGCCGCGACGGCGGTTCCCTGGTCCCCCAGGTTTCGGTGGCTTTCGACCTTGCCACCGAGGACGCCTCCACGGCGTTCTCCCTGTGGGCTCACCGCTCCACCATTGCGTTCTTTGACGCTGTGGGCCGCGAGCTACCCGCCGGTCTGGCGGATGCGACCGTCAGCGGCACCACCGCCATGGCAGCGGCGTACAAGGAGGCTTCGGGCCTGGCACCGATCAAGGTGGAGGGCACCCTCGTTGAGGGCGGTCTGAAGCTGAACGGTTCCGTGTCGTGGGCGTCGAACCTGTACCCGGGCGGCGTGATTGTGCTTCCCGTGGCTGTGCAGAACGCCCCGGAGAGCCACCCGAACCGCTACATCGTGACGGTCCGCCAGGACGTTGAGGGCCTGAGCGTTGACTACCACCGCAACCTGCTGGCGCTGAACGGTACCGAGTCCGGCACCCTGAAGTTCGAGGACGTTTTCGTTCCGAGCGAGGACGTTCTCAGCGACAACATTGAGGCGTTCCTGCACGATGTGACCGCGCCGTTCCTACTGGTTCAGTCGTCGTTCTGCCTGGGTCTTGCTGCTGGTGCTCTACAGGAGGCTGCTAAGCACCTGGACGTCTCGCAGGGCGTGTTCCGCCCTGAGTTCCCGCTGATTCTGGCGGAGTACCAGAGCCTGCGTGAGGAACTGGTTCGCCTGGCTTCTGAGCCGGAGCGTGCTGAGCGTCGTGACTTACTGAGCCTGCGCCTGGGTGTTTCGCACTTTGCAACCATTGCTACTCACTTTGAGCTGCAGGTCGTTGGAGGCGCCGGTTACGTGGCTGATTCCCCGACTGCTCGTCGCCTGCGTGAAGCGTCGTTCCTGCCGGTTCAGTCCCCGACCGAGGGTCACCTGCGTTACGAACTGGCGCGTTACGATCACTTGGAGAACCTGCGTGACGCTCTCTAAGCCACTGAGCTAGCTGTAGCGAGTGTTTTTATTCGCTCTTTGCATCAATACCCTGTATATGCGATTTATTGCATATACAGGGTATTGATGCTTTCTGGGCTATATACGCGACATAGAGCCCACGATAAGAGAATATATGCCCCACTCAACGTATCCCTGCTCATATTTACAGCCGTTTAGCTGTGACCTACAGCCATGTACGCGTAGAATTATGTGGAATTTTATACACCACCACATTCACCTCAGGAGCTCCCTTTGAGCATCTCTAAGCTTCTCGGCTTTGACTGGTCGATCCACGGCGACGGCCGCAGCATCAAGCCCGGTTCCTTCGTGGCCCCGAACGAGCGCCTCGCATGGCCGATTACTATCGGAATCGGCGCGCAGCACGTGGTCGCAATGTTCGGCGCGACCTTCCTCGTGCCGATTATTACCGGCTTCCCCCCGGCAACCACCCTGTTCTTCTCGGGTCTCGGCACGGTTCTGTTCCTGCTGATTACCCGCGGACGCGTCCCCTCCTACCTGGGCTCCTCCTTCGCGTTCATTGCGCCCCTGGCGGCTGCCATGAACTCACACGGCCCCGCTGGTGCCCTCGGCGGTATCGTCATGGCGGGTGTGGCGCTGTTCCTGGTCGGTCTGATTGTTCAGTTCGCTGGCACCGGCTGGCTCACCAAGCTCATGCCCCCGGTCGTAACCGGTTCGATTGTGGCGCTGATTGGCTTCAACCTGGCGAAGAGCGCTAAGGACAACTTCATGGTGGCACCGGTGACCGCGCTGGTGACCCTGTGCTCCATCATCCTGATTTCGGTGCTTTTCAAGGGCATCATTGGTCGTCTGTCCATTCTGCTGGGTGTGGGTATCGGCTACATCACCGCTGTGATTCGCGGCGAGGTGAAATTCGAGAAGATTCAAGAGACCGTACAGGCTCAGGGCTTCATTGGCCTGCCGCAGTTCCAGACCCCCGAGTTCCACTGGGAGCTCGCCGGCCTGTTTATCCCCGTGATTCTGGTGCTCGTGGCTGAGAACATCGGTCACGTGAAGTCGGTGGCTCAGATGAGCGGCGAAAACCTGGACGACTACTCCGGCCGCGCCCTCATGGCGGACGGCCTGGCAACCACCATCGCAGGCATGGGTGGCGGTTCGGGTACCACCACCTACGCTGAGAACATCGGCGTGATGGCTGCGACCAAGGTGTACTCCACCGCGGCATACTGGGTGGCTGCTATCTTCGCGATTGTCCTGTCGCTCTTCCCGGGCTTCGGCGCGGCTATTGCGTCTGTTCCTGCGGGTGTTCTGGGCGGTGCCGCAACCGTTCTGTACGGCATGATTGGTATGCTCGGCGTTCGTATTTGGAGCGAGAACCGCGTGAACTTCTCGAACCAGATCAACCTGACCACCGCCGCTGTGGCGCTGATTGTGGGTATCGCGGACTACACCTGGACCTTCGATGGGATGACCTTCGCCGGTATTGCTCTGGGTACCGCTGCGACCCTGATTATCTTCCACCTGATGACCTTCATTGCGAAGTACACGAAGGCTGCTGGCGACCCTCTGGAGCCCTTCGACCCTGAAAAGAGCACTGAGGGACACTAGGTTTTAGCTCCTCACGCTTACGCCCGTTGGGAATAGTGCTCCTGAGGCGTAAGCTGTAGAAAAGCGGCCCGGATGGATTGGTTTCCATCCGGGCCGCTTTTGCATGTTAGCCCGATATTCGGTTAGGTCAGGCGGTATGTCGTATTGCGGTTACCTCTACCACCTTCACGCACGATCACGCCCTCTTGAAGGAGCTTCGTGAGGACGTACCGGACCTGCGGTTTCTGCAGCTCAGCAAAAGGCTCAGGAAGAGCACCCATGATGTCCTCGATACCGGCGGGGTGGCGTAGCGAGCGCAGGGCGAGGAGCACCGCCTCCTGACGGTTACTAGGAACCGTAGGTGACGATTGGCGCGGGTCTACTTCCGACTTCTGCTGCGGTGAACCAACATCGGCGATACGAGCACCAGCCAGAGGCTCCCTGCTGATAATCGCGGTAAAACGAATGACCCCATCAACGAATTGGATGGGTTTCAGCCCTGCCTGACGCACCGCCTCCTGTGCAGTGTAGATACCACTGCCCTCACCCTCGATGACTCGGTATCCGTCGTCGGGGGTTGTTACATGCGTGCAGACGTCATACAGGCGGTCATTCACGCGGGAGCGTTCGCCGTACTCTTGCAGACGCTGGAGAGTGATTCCGTATAGACCGCCGGGGTTCTCTACAGAGATTCGGTCAGGGAAAATTCTGACGCGCACCTCTTCGGTATCTGCTTTGGGGTTGAGGCTGCGGTGTACGAGGGCATTCGACAGAATCTCGCGAAGGGCAATATCGGGTACTTCCTGCCCGTTGATGAGGTGCCCGTTAGACAGCTCGACAACCGGGTGTGCCAGGTTCCGTTTGACCCATGCCAGAGTCTCTTCGAGCATGGCGGGGATGGGGCCGTCCGCCTCGAATTTGTCGAGGTTGCGGGCTTTACCGCTTGGGTCGATGACGACTCCGGTAACTTTGAGCGAGGGCCTGAACTCTTGGGGGTAAGAACCCAAGGCGTACAAGCCCGCAAGGGAAAGATTATCGGTTCCGAGGGCAATAATTCCCTTGCGGCGGAGGACTTCTTCATCGGAACTTCCGGCGAGGCGGCGTGATTTAGCGCGGACGTCTCGCAGATAAGCAGTTTTGAGGCCTTCGTCTAGGTCAGCCAGGGAGGTGTATTCTACCGGCTCCTCATCGAATCCGGTGCGTGTCCGCTGAGCCACCATCAGGTCGGTTTCGTGGCGGCTCATTTCGTGGTCACCGTCGCCAGAACGCACGTACGCTTTACCGCCAATGTAGGCGGGGCGTTCGTAGGGAGGCAGCGGAGGGACTGCGGCAACAAAGATTTTGGCGTCTTCGTAGAGGATGGTGCCGGATTCCATGGTGTTCGGCGGCTTGAGGCCCCTGCGGAGCTTGTTGCCGAGGGTTTTTTCTAGGTCTGCAGGGTCGTATACGCCTACAGGTGCAAAGTCATTATTCTCGTCGAGGCCGCAGATAATGATTCCGCCCGTGGAACTATTGGAGAAGCTACTCAGGGTTGCGTCTAGGCTTCCCGGGTAGCCTCCGTGGGCTTTTTTAACCTCAATAAACTGCGTATCGCTACCGTGGGTGCGCAGTAGTTTGATGGTTTCAGCAAGCCATTCGGGGGTCCATTCCACGTTGTTCATACAAAAAATTTTAGTCTAGACACAAATCAGACACAAAAATTTGAGTCTAGACATAAATTTTTATGTCTAGACTCAAATTTTTTATGTGTAGACATAAAAGTTTATGTCTAAGTTATGTCTACGTTATGTCTGCAGAGGCTCACCTAGCCGCTAGCGCTGGATGGCTCGTGCTGGATAGCTAGTGCTAGGCGGCTAGGACCGTTCGGCGAGCATCGCCTCAATCGTCTGCGCTACACCGTCCTCATCGAAGGGTGGGCAGGTACGCCCCACCTTCGCAATGAGCGCCGGCTGACCCGACGCCATGGCGAAGCCCTCCCCCGCCCAGCAAAGCATCTCAGCGTCATTCGGCATGTCACCAAACGCCATCACCTCGTGCGCCTCAATGCCATGGCGTGCCGCGAACTTCTCCAGAATCCGCCCCTTATTCACGGTCTTAGAGCCCATCTCGATGAGCGGCTCACCGACCACGCCTCGGGTCACCGACACCAGCGAACCCACCGCCTGATGCACGCGTGCCTGCAGAATATCCGGGTCCATGCCGGGCACACGAATCAGGTACTTAATGACCGGGGTTGAACCAATACGTTCGAGCGCCTCGGCGATTTTCGCCTCCACCACGCGGGCGCCCTCAAGCACCTCACCGCCGTCGTGCGGGCCCTGAATGTAGACGGTGTCCACGGTTTCGAGGGTGTAGGTGGCATCGGGGAACATGGGCTCCAGCAGCTCGTGAGTGCGGGCAATCACAGCGGGGTCTGCACCGTTGACTTCTTCCACCTCGTTCGCGCCCAGGTGGTACACCACCGCCCCGTTGGAGCAGATGGCGTAGGAGTCGAAGTCGGTCTGCTCGCGCAGGGGCGTGAGCCAGCGGCTCGGGCGGCCGGTGACGAAGACGATGTCGATCCCGGCGGCGCGGGCGGCCTCAAGGGCGCGCAAGGTCCGCGGACGGAATCGGAAGTCGTGCCCGATGAGGGTGCCGTCCAGGTCGCTGGCGATGAGTTTAATCATGCAGATATGCCTTCAGTGGTGGGGTGTATCGGTGCTGGTCAGGGTGTAGGGCTGGCAGGGCGCGGGTCTGGTGAGACCGTGCCGGTGTGCCGCTATGCCGCCGGTTCCGCGTAGGTGACGGTCAGGAACGCACGACCCAGACCGTGGCCGAGCAGGTTAAAGTTCACGACGGCGGGGCTGGCGTTCTCGTCAATGTCGAGCTTCTCCACATCCACGGCGGTAACGCAGAAGATGTAGCGGTGCAGGCCGTGACCAGCCGGAGGGGCAGCACCCAGGAAGCCCGCCACACCGGCGTCGTTGCGGTGCGTCAGGGCGCCGGCGGGTGCATCCGCGCCAGTGTCAATGCTGGTCACGTTGGCGGGAATGTTGGAGACAGTCCAGTGCCAGAAGCCGCTGGGGACCGGCGCATCCGGGTCGAAGCAGGTCAGCACGAAGGACTTGGTGCCCTCGGGGAAGCCGCTCCAGGACAGCTGCGGGGAACGGTCCTGACCGCCCACCACGCCGAAGAGGGCGGAGCGCATCCATTCGGGGGCGGTGCCGCCGTCCTGAATGTCGGTGGAGGTCAGGGTGAATTCGGGCAGTTCGGGCAGGCCCGCGTAGGGTTCGCGGGGCAGGGGTGCGGTGCCGATGTTGGTCATGGTGCTCCTCAGCGTTGGGGTGCGGGTGGATATGGCGACGCCGGCGGACAGAGTGAGCTATCCGCCGGCGAGGCGTAGATTATTTAGCCGTTGAGTACGGCGTCAAGTTCTTCTCGGGTGGGCGGGTTAGCGCCCGCGCGGGAGACGGTGATGCCGGCTGCGGTTGCGGAGAAACGCAGCAGGTCGGCGATGTCTTCGGCGGTCAGTGCGGCGACCTTGGCGCGCGCCTCAGCACCGGCGATACCGCGGTCGAGCAGGCCCGCGATGAGTGCCGCCATGAGGGAGTCGCCGGCACCGACGGTGTCCGCAACCTCAACGCGGTGTGCGGGCTGGCTGATGCCCTCGGGGTACTTCTTGGTGAAGGCGATGGGGCCGTCTTCGCCGCGAGTGATGACCATCAGCTCTGCACCGAGGTCTAGCCATGCGCGTGCGGTGTCGTCGAGGGAGCGGTCGGGGTAGAGCCACTGCAGGTCCTCGTCAGATGCCTTCACGACGGTGGAGAGGGACACGAACTTTTCAGCCCAGGCGCGGCCCTCGTCAACGTTGTGGATGAGGGTGGGGCGGCAGTTCGGGTCGTAGCTGAGCAGGGCGCTGTCGCGGGCTGCTTCGAAGGCTGCTGCGACCACGTGCGCGCCGGGTTCGAGCATGGCTGCGATGGAGCCGGTGTGCACTGCGTCGGAGGTGCGTGCCAGTTCGGTGAGCTTCTCAGCGACGGAGTCGAGGGACCAGGTGATGTCGAATTCGTACTCTGCCGCGCCGTCGGCACCGATGGTTGCCTGGGCGACGGAGGTGCGCTCAGCACTGTGTTCGAAGGGCAGGGTCACCTGGGATGCTTCCAGGTGTGCGTCAATGCTCTTGCCGTAGGCGTCAGGGCCGTAGTGGCCGACGAAGTTGGTGGGATGGCCGAGGCGGCGTGCGCCGACGGCTACGTTCATGGGCGATCCGCCAGGGTAGGCGCGGGTTTCTCCATCGTGCTGGTGGACGACGTCTACGAGTGCTTCACCGATTACAGTCAACATGGTTTCAATTCTACCTATGTTTTCCGGGTCGTGACGTGTGTTTTTGTGGGTATTTAAAGTGGTTTTGTTTTCCCTTTTGAGGGCTTATGTTGGCTTGCCGTGTGGGTTCGCAAACTGTCTTCTGTCTCTTCTGACTTTTAGCCTCAATATCGCTAATTTTGAAGCTCTGAAGGGGTCCGTACGGGTTAGACTTAAACCGACGCCGGGTCTTAACGCCCGGCACGGTATTGACGCGACAGCATCGTCGCGCCTACCCTCCAACGACGAAGTTAGGAAGAAGGTCATACGTGACGACTGCAACCGCTACCTGGGTTAACCGTGAAGCTACCGCAGAGGAGCTGATCCCCCTCATCGGTAAGCTGCACCGCGAGAACGGCGTGGTGCTGAGCATTCACGGCCGCAGCCTGGTCAACAAGTCTGTCATTGAGCTGCTGAAGCTGCACGATTTCGTATCCCACATCGACGGTGCGCCCCTGAACCCCGCGCACTCCCTCGAGCTGGTTCGCGCCCTGGTTGAGCTGAACCTGGGCGCGTGCTCGATTAACATTGCTGCTCTGCACAAGGCACACCACGAGGCGGGCTCCCCCGAGCTGTCCATGTGGCTGCCCGAGCAGCTGGGTTCCTCCGTGAACCACCAGGGTGACCAGCCCAAGGAGCAGGACGTTGTGCTGTACGGCTTCGGTCGTATTGGTCGCCTGCTGGCTCGTATTCTGCTGGAGCGCTCCTCCTCGCCGCTGGGTTCTGGTCTGAACCTGCGCGCTGTTGTGGTCCGTAAGAACGGCGATCAGGACCTGGTCAAGCGTGCATCCCTGCTGGAGCGCGACTCTGTTCACGGCCCCTTCAAGGGCGTTATTGAGGTGGACGAGGAGAACAGCACCATCATCGCTAACGGTGTTCCGGTTCGCTTCATTTACTCCTCTGACCCGACCACTGTCGACTACACCGAGTACGGCATCAAGGACGCTCTGCTGGTGGACAACACCGGCCGCTGGCGCGACGTTCCGGGCCTTGAGCAGCACCTGAACTGCCCCGGTATTTCTCGTGTTCTGCTGACCGCTCCCGGTAAGGGCGACATGAAGAACATCGTGTTCGGCGTGAACGACAACGTCATCACCGATGAGGACAAGATCCTCTCCGCAGCATCCTGCACCACCAACGCGATTACTCCGGCACTGAAGGTTCTGGATGACGCATACGGTGTTGAGCGCGGCCACGTTGAGACCGTTCACGCATTCACCAACGATCAGAACCTGATCGACAACTTCCACAAGGGTGACCGCCGCGGTCGCTCCGCTGTGCTGAACATGGTCATCACCGAGACCGGTGCTGCAAAGGCTGTTTCTAAGGCTCTGCCGCAGCTGGAAGGCAAGCTGACCGGTAATGCTATCCGCGTTCCCACCCCGGACGTCTCCATGGCGATCCTGAACGTGAAGCTGACCAAGCCCGCAGGTTCCGCTGAGGAACTGAACGAGCTGTTCCGCCGCGAGTCCATCGACGGCGAGTTGCGCCGCCAGGTGGGCTACTCGGATTCCCCCGAGGCTGTTTCCACCGACTTCGTGGGTTCCCGCACCGCAGGTGTTGTGGACTCGCTGGCTACCGTGGTGACCGATGACTCCGCAATTGTCTACGTCTGGTACGACAACGAGTTCGGTTACTCCTGCCAGGTGATTCGCGTTCTGGAGCGCATGGGCGGCTACGACGTGCCCTCCTACCCCGCTAAGTAAGCTACCCCAGCTCATCTAGCACACATATAGCAAACCCACCGGTACATATAGCCATTTGGCTATATTGCCGGTGGGTTTGTTTATGAGGTTATCTACGCAGATAAGCGGTGCCGCGCAGAAGCTCAGAAGAGCTATGCGAGCGGTAATTAAGCCTTACGGCGGTACACCACACCCTGATGCGCCCGCAGCGTGAAGCTCGAAGGCACCGGGCGGTTTGCCGCATCCACCAGGCCGGAGGGAACCTTCACGGTCACATCCTTCGAGCCGGTGTTCAGTGCCGCCCAGCCGTTCGTAAACGCGCGGGTCTGCGCGGTCTTCTGCGCGATAATGCCGCCGACCGGGTCCCCCAGGTCGTAGGAGAGCTCCGGGGCGTGCGGGATCTCGTCGTAGGCGTCGTGGTGGGTTGCACTGATGCCGGTGAAGGCGCCTCCGCCGAACACCCAGAAGCCCGCCAAACCGTAGAGGAAGTTCTCATCCGTGCCGGTAATCGGAGCCTTGCGGTCACTAAGCGGGGTGCGCAGAATCGTCACCTTCTTCTGCGAGGCGGCGCTACGGCCACCCAAACCCGCAAAAGTAGTACCCAGGTTCACGTCGCCCGCCGAGCCGTTCGCAATCTCGCGGCCCTGCATCACGGCGTAAGGCGAAGACAGGTAGTCGTTCGGACCCCAGCCGAGCCACACCTCCTCAAAGCCGCCACCGTAGGCGCTGTGACGCTCCCACTTGCCGTAACGCAGACGCGACTCAGCAATATTGGGCACCAGAATCTTGCCGATCTTATTCAGCTCAATACCGGCGTAGGCGACCAGAAAATCCAGGTGCTCACGAATCTTCGTCATGGACTCCACGCCCTGGATGGGCAGGTCCAGACCGTAGTAGTCGTTCTCCACGTCGTTATCAGCCATGACCCCGTCGAAGGGTGAGTCGCGCATTTCGCGCACCACAGCGTCCACCCAGTGCCAACGATAGTCGGCGTTCCACACCTGCATCTGGAAGTGCTTGGGGTAGCCCTTCCACTCGATACGGTCACCGTTGAGGCGGTGGGCGAAGAAATCCTTACCGGAGTTCGCCATCGACTGCGCCAGCGGGTAAGACACACCCGAAGAATAGATCGGGCCGGGCTCATAAGAGCGGGTGGAAGACAGGCACTTGTACGCCAGCACCACCATTTGAGGTGCACGCTTCTTCAGGTAGCGTGCCGCGTCCAGTTCCCAGGGCTGCAGGATTGCGACAGAGTAGTTCTTGACCGCAAAATCGAGCTGCTGCTGGGTAATGGGCTTACCGCCGTAGCGGACCCAGGCACCAAATTTGCCGGGTCCGCCCAAGCGGGTGAGTTTATTCGCCATCGTACTCCGGGTCGAATTCGGGGGCGCGAGGGGGCAGCTTGCCCAGCTCGCGGTAGATCGTGTTGTAGCGGTCCATGACCAGTCGCAGCTGGAAGAAGCTGACGATACGGTCGTAGGCGTTCACACAGTAGCGTTCGTAGATGCTGGGCTCCTCCATGAGGGTGCGCAGCGCCGCCGCGAAGCCGTGAATATCGCCGGGGATGGTCAAGATACCGCAGTTACCGATTTCGTGGCCGTCGGGGGCGACCAGCACATCGTCGATGAGCTGGGACATACCGCCCACGTCGGTGCTGACCAGCGGGATGGACGCAGCCATCGCCTCGAGCGCCACAATCGGCTGACCCTCATTGTAGCTGGGCATGAGCAGCAGATCGAAGCGGTCGAGCATCGCACGCACGTTCACGGTGCCGTGGAAGGTGATGTACTCGCCCATGTTGAGCTCTTCGATGGTGCGCAGGCACAGTTCGTAGTACTCGGGCAGGTGGTCCTTGGGGCCGAGCACGTCCAGGTGGAAGTTCACCAGGCCCTGATCGCGCAGCACCGCGAGGGAGCGAATCAGGTCGGTCAGGCCCTTAATGGGCACCACGCGGGCGATGAACACGAAGCGCCACACGTGGCCGCGACCCTCAGCGAGGATGCGGGCACGCGCCGCCTGGCGGGCGTAGTAGGCTTCCGCCACGGACTCGATGAGCATGCCGTTGGGCAGAATGATCGCGCGGTCCTTCTCCCCCTCGTTCATCTGGTCGATGGGCGCACCAATACCGCGCGCCTCTTCCAGAGCCTTGGGGTACAGGTAGGTTGCCATGTCGGCGCTGGGGTAGCAGAAGCGTCCCATTTCGACGAACCAGACGGACCAGGCACGCTCGTCGAGGGTGACCGGGCCCAGGCCGGGGTGCTCACGCTCTTCGTTGAGGAAGGCGTAGTCGGTGGTGACGGGCTTCGCCATGTTGCGTTCGAGCTTGGTGTTCACGGTGTCGCGAATGTACAGGTTGTGCTCGGTCAGCAGGAAGCTGGTGCCGTGGTCACGTGCGGCTGCGGCGGCGATGAGTGCCGCGTAGCCGGTGGTGTGGGCGTGGTAGACGCGGGCGTGCGGCATCCGCTCGTGCAGGATTGCGAAGAGGATGGAGACGAAGTCGCGCACCTTCCAGAAGAGCTCACCGAAGGGCACCTCGGAGAAGAAGCCCAGACCCGCAATCGCCTGCATGAACTCGCGGGTTCCGAAGAGGCCGAAGAGGTTGTAGCTGCGGGTTGCGGGGTTGATGCCCTCGTCGTAGAGCTTCCAGAGGGGGTTCACGTCGCCGGCGATGAGGGCGCTGAAGCCGTCCATGAGGCGGTTGGTGAGCGCCTGACGCTCCGCAAAGTTCATGCGCAGTGCGGAGGGGTCGCAGGCTTCCGCGAAGGCCTCGCGGTTGACTTCCAGGCTCAGGTACAGCACCTTGACCCACTTGACGTTCTCGGGCATGCCGTAGAGGTCTTCGTGGGGGGAGTTCTTATCCCAGGCGATGTGAATAATGCCGTAGGTCAGATCCGGGTTTTCGCAGACGATATCGTGCACCACCGCGGACACACCACCCTTGAGGTAGGGGTAGGTGGATTCCATGATGATGGCGACGTCAACGTCCGGGTATTCGGGGTTGCTGTAGTGGGGGCCGGGAGCCGGAAGCTGCAGCGGCGCGTAGTGGTTTCGGTACATCTGTTCAGTCATTGTCGTATGTATCTTTCGCGGACCGTGCGGTTCTTACCAGGCGAGGGCTCGACGCCAGAAGAGGGAGTACTCGGGGGCTGCCCACGCCTGACGGTAGACGCGGTAGCAGGCGAAGGCGAGCACTGCCTCGCCCGCGATGATGGGCAGGTAGCCGGTCTCGTTGGGCAGGATCATGAAGGAGATGAAGAGCAGCACCAGGTGCGCCGCGGAGAGCAGCTGCACGGTGACGTACATGGTCATGTACTCGATCTGGTAGATCAGCAGTGCCACTGCAACGAAGAGGAACGCCACGACCAGGCCGGAGAGCGCCAGCGGGTAGGACTGCGGCAGGAAGATGAACATCAGGATGCCGGTGACAATAGCACTGGCGATGTAAATCAGCAGGGAGTTGCGGATAGCGCGGTTGGAGGTGCGCAGAGCCTTGGAGGACTCCTCCTGAACGCCCTTGTAGGGTAGGCGGTCGAAGATGGTCCACAGGTGCTGAATGCTTGCGTTGACGCGGTCTGCCTCCACCACGAAGAAGTAGTTGTAGGCGATAACGCAGGGAATCAGGCTCAGGTAGATTGCCACGACGTTGATCTCGCCGCCGGTAACCAGGAAGAGCATGTACTTATCAGCCCAGATGATGGAGCCGGTGAAGAAGCCGCGCAGGGCGTCGAACGCAATGTCCTTGAGCGGGATGCGCGCGAAGTGCAGCAGGTGCACCAGGTCCTTACCGAGGCTCACAAGCAGGATGAGCGAACCAACCAGCGGCGGCAGGAACCAGATGACGGGGTAGCAGTACAAGGCAAGAGTGTAGCCAAGCCACGCGATGAACCAGATGATGCGGTTCTTCGCGAGGTTCGGGATGACCAGCAGCTGCGCGAACGCAATGTTGAGAACGCCCAGGACGAAGAACGCACCGAATGCAGTCGGGCTCCAGTGAAGAACGAGGGCGACCGGAATTGCGAAGAGCAGCACCAGCGGCATGGTCATGAAGAAGAGATAGAGCCAGTTGCGGGTGAACGCGGTCAGGTCGGTAATGTCCTGGAACTGCGGCTCGGACATGCGTGCGCGTACGGCTCGTGCTTCGGCACGCTTGAGCTGGTGCTCAAGGGTTTCAGCGTGAATACGCAGGCCTTCGCGGGCGTCCGCAATCTTCTTGTGCTCCATCTGGATAGCACGGTAAAGGGGCAGGCAGGCTGCCTGGCTGAGCCAAGGAACGGTAATGGACGCCGCCAGAATCACCTGGATCAGGGGTACACCATCAAGGTTGTACCGGTTAATGGTCGGGGTGACCATGGGGAAGACGGTGGTCAGCAGGGCGACCGGAGAGACGTAAAGCAGAAAGTTAATGAGGAGGCGCCATGCGCTGTTGCTTTTTTCCTCAGTACCGTGGTTGGTAGACAATCTTGCAGACTTTCAGTCGATAATCGTAAAGATTAGGGGCAGTGTGTTTGAACAGCACCGTGTGACGCGCCAGGGGAAAGAGTCGTCGTACCGAGAAGTGCCGGGTCCCCATGGCTTGCGCTGATGCCGCCGTGAATCAATATACGGCATATATCAACTAAAACCTTTGGTTTCCTTAACCCTCTACTTGATATTTGAAGGGATTTAAGACACATTTCCACACTACATTTAGTGTAAAAACGTATCGTTCCTTGTCAGAGGGGGTTTTCTGCATAGATTTTGCGGTATCCCTCCCCCTGTACAAACTCCCCCTGTGCAAAAGCATCCCGGCCCCTCCGATTGGAGGGAACCGGGATGCTCTATGCGGCGACCCGTAAGGGTCTTAGCTGATTAGGATGCGCTCGAGAGAGTACGCAGTGCCACAGACACTACAGCCAAGCGCGGGTGACCGGATGCGTCGGGAGCAGCTTCGCGAATCTCCTGCAGGACGCGGTCGATGTTGCCGACGCGGGTCGGGTGCTCCTCAACCCAGGTGTCCAGAGCCTGCTGTGCACCTTCCACAGTGGAGAAGTCGCCCTTGGCGCCCTCTGCCACGGACAGTGCCAGCTCTGCTGCAGTCTCGTAGAGGCTGCCGCGCAGTGCCTGACGTGCCAGGATCTCCCAGCGGTCGTTGCGAGGCAGGTCGGAGATGAGGCCGAGCAGCTCGTCCACGGTGAAGCGGTTGTAGGTTGCGAAGTAGACCGGTGCCAGCGAGGTTGCCTCGAAGTCGTGGTCGCGTGCCGCACGGATAACGTCCAGCAGGGCGTAGCCCTCGAAGCCGCGAATCCAGATGACGATGAGGTCCTCGGGCAGGCCCCATGCCTCGCCTGCGTCGCGCTTTGCACGAACACGGTCGCGGGAGCTGCCGGAGAGGTACTCGGGCAGGTTACGACGCATCTCGACGACGGAACCGAAGATCTCCAGCAGCTCAGAGATGCTGGTGCCAGCAACCACGCCACGCTCGGTGATGAACCAGCGGACTGCACGGTCCAGAACGCGCTGGTTGTCGCGCAGAACGGTGAACCATGCATCCAGCGGGGTCTTCGGGGGCAGTTCGCGGTGCAGCTTAGCTGCGGTGCCCAGCTCGAAGAGCTCGCGAGCGACGATGAAGGCGCGTGCGACGGAATCGATACCGACGTTGAACTCCTCCATCACGCGGTATGCGAAGGTGATACCGCCGATGTTGACCAGCTCGTTAGCGACGCGGGTGCAGATGATTTCCTTACGCAGCGGGTGCGAGTCCAGGTGCTGACCGAAACGCTCAACCAGTGCTGCCGGGAAGTAGCTGCGCAGAACGCCTTCCAGGTAGGGGTCCTCCGCGAAGTCGGTCTGCTCCAGTGCGTGGGTGAGGTAAATCTTCACGTACGCAGCCAGAACGGACAGCTCGGGGCGGGTCAGGCGGTCACCAGTGTTCTCCAGGCGTGCATCCAGCTCCTCGTCGGTGGGCAGGAACTCAACGGCGCGGTTCAGGCCGGCGCGCTCTTCCAGGTCGCGCATGAGGCGCTTGTACAGGTTGATGCCCAGGAAGGAACCGTGGAACTCACCCTGCAGCAGCACATTCTGCTCAACGTTGGTCTCGAGGACCTTGCCGCCGACCTCATCCTGCAGGGACTCGATGAAGGAAGCACGCTCTTCAACGGGCAGCTCGCCGTGTGCCACGAGGCGGTCCACCAGAATCTTGATGTTGACCTCGCGGTCACTGGTTTCCACACCTGCGGAGTTGTCGATTGCGTCGGTGTTGAGGATGACGCCGTTGAGCGCAGCCTCGATACGACCCAGCTGGGTGAAGCCGAGGTTACCACCCTCGCCAACAATCTTGGCGCGCAGATCCTTGCCGTTGACGCGCAGTGCGTCGTTAGCCTTGTCGCCCACCTGTGCGTTGGTCTCGGTGGATGCCTTCACGTAGGTACCGATACCGCCGTTGTAGATCAGGTCGACCGGTGCCTTGAGGATTGCGGAAATCAGCTCGGTCGGTGCCAGCTCGGTGACGGACTCATCCAGGCCCAGAACCTCGCGCACCTCGGGGGTGATCTCGATGGACTTCAGACCGCGAGAGTACACGCCACCACCGGCGGAAATCAGGTCGCGGTTGTAGTCCTGCCAGGAGGAACGGGGCAGGTTGTACAGGCGCTGACGCTCGTCGAAGGACACTGCCGCGTTCGGGTTCGGGTCCAGGAAGATGTCGCGGTGGTCGAATGCTGCGACCAGGCGGGTTGCCTTGGAGCGGAGCAGACCGTTACCGAACACGTCACCGGACATGTCGCCAATGCCGACTGCGGTGAACTCTTCGGTCTGAGCGTCGTGGCCGAGCTCAGCGAAGTGACGCTTGACGGACTCCCATGCACCACGTGCGGTGATGCCCATAGCCTTGTGGTCGTAACCGACGGAGCCGCCGGATGCGAAGGCGTCGCCCAGCCAGAAGCCGCGCTCCAGGCTGATTGCGTTTGCGGTGTCGGAGAATGCTGCGGTGCCCTTATCCGCTGCAACCACCAGGTAGTAGTCGTCAGCGTCGCGTGCTACAACACCTTCGGGGCGGACAACGGTCTCGGAGCCGTCGGTGCCAACTGCGAGGTTGTCGGTAACGTCCAGCAGGGAGCCGATGAAGACCTTGTAGGACTCGCGGCCCTCGGTGATCCATGCGTCACGATCCACTGCGGGGTCGGGCAGCTGCTTGGGGTAGAAGCCACCCTTCGCGCCGGTGGGGATAATGACGGCGTTCTTCACCATCTGTGCCTTGACCAGGCCCAGAACCTCGGTGCGGAAGTCGTCACGGCGGTCCGACCAGCGCAGGCCACCACGTGCGACGCTACCGAAGCGCAGGTGAACACCCTCAACGCGCGGGGAGTAGACGAAAATCTCGAACTTGGGGCGGGGCAGGGGTGCGAAGTCGATCTCCTGCGGTGCCACCTTGAACGCGAGTGCGGGGCGGTCAGCAAGGTATGCGTTGGTGCGCAGGATAGCGCGGATGACCTTGCCGAGGGAACGCAGGTAGCGGTCAGCGTCCAGGGTGGGAATCTGGTTCAGTTCCTCAACCAGGGCTGCTTCGATTTCGTCACGGCGTGCGTTGCGCTGCTCATCGTTGAGACCGTTGTTCGGGTCGAAGCTGACCTCGAAGAACTCGACCAGGTGCTTGGTGATGGCCGGGTTTGCGAGCAGGGTGTTCGACATGAAGGACGGGGTGTAGCCCAGGCCCAGCTGAATCAGGTAGTGGTTCAGGGCACGGAACAGACGTACTTCCTGCCAGGTCAGGCCCTCAGCCAGGATCAGGCGGTCCAGGGTATCGGACTCGCGCTCACCGAGCAGGTAGGCGTTCAGGGCATCCTCGTAAAGGGAAGCCACAGCGTTTGCATCCACGCCCTCGGGGAACTGAACCCCAAAGTCGTAGAGGTAGCCGTAGTCTTCGCCATCCTCAGGCTTGAACTCGTAAGGCTTCTGATCAACAACGACCAGACCCATATTCTGCATAACCGGCAGCAGCTCGGTGAGGGTGTGAGGTGCGGACAGGTAGGTCTTCAGTCGGGTGGTGTTGGCTTCGCCGGCTTCAACCTTGATTGCGGCGGGCTTCTGGCCCGAGAGAGATTCAAGAATCACGATATCCTCGATTGCTTGTTCTACTGTGTAATCGGCTCGGTAGGCTGCACTAGTCGCATCTGCCCAGGCTGATGCGAGTCGGCGGCCTGCCGCTCCGGGTTTCCATGCCTCAATAGCAGCTGCGGTTGCTTCCACCCAGGAGCGGGCGGCTTCTTGCAGTCGCTTTTCGAGAGCTTGATGATCCGTCTTCGGCACATCATTGGGGTTGGTGAGCCGAATGCGGAAAAATAGACGCGCCAGCGATGAGGAGGACAGGTACACCTCATGGTCGATGGCACTAAAATCAAATTCCTGTTGGAACACCCGCTGAATACGGGAGCACACGTTCGTGTTGTAACGATCCCGAGGCAGGTACACCACGGCGGAAATAAACCGGTTGAACTGGTCGGCGCGCAGGAACAGGCGGGTCTTGCGGCGCTCCTCCAGGCCCATGATGCCGCCGAACGTATCGGTCAGGTCATTAGCGGAAGCGTGCAACAGCTCCAGGCGCGGGTAATCTTCCAAGGCACCCAGAAGCGCCTTGTCAGAGTAAGAACCGGGGTGGTAGCCGAGGCGGCGGCGCACCATCGCGATACGCTCACGCACCAGCGGAGTCTCAATAGCGGGCAGTGCGTACGACTGACGGGTGAACAGACCCAGAATGACGTACTCACCAATCACGCGGCCATTCAGGTCGAAGCGGCGCACACCAATGTAGTCCAGGTAGTCGTTCCGTGCGACGGTGGAGCGGGAATTCGCCTTCGTGATGTACAGGGGGCGCGGGAACAGGGCACGCTCCAGGGTCTCGCCCGAAAGGGGGATGCGGCTCTTACCCTCCGTAGTGCGCAGAATACCGAGCGCCGAACCGGGGCGGTCCACCAGAGAAATAGCGCCGGAGGTGCCGTCCAGCACGCGCTCCTTAACGCCCATGAACACGAAGTTGCCGCGGGTCAGCCAGCGCAGGAAGTCCTGTGCCACCTCCACACGGGAGGCAGGCTCCACACCGCGCGGGTTGGCGGCGTAGGATTCCTCGCCGTGACCCAGGGTTGCGCCGCGCAGGTCGTACATGGACTGCGCCAGGTCGAAAACGCGGGTGACCATGGCATCCAGGTCGGCGTGGCAGGCGCGAACGTCAGCGAGGACGCGTTCAACTTCCTTCTCGCAGCGGCGCTGCTCTTCCTCAGTGAGGTAGCGGGTCAGGCGAACCGCAATCCAGGATTCAATAGCGACAGTGGTACCCGCCGGGGCGTTCTCGCTGAGCTTCAGAGAGGGCACGCCAAGAGTGGCGGTATCGCCACTGGCAAGGTTGCCACGCATGCCGGTGCCGCGCAGGCTCAAAAGGGTACCGTCCGGGCCGCGTTCAGCGAGGAAGGTGGGGTGAAGAATGGTGACGAAACCACCAAAGTGCGTGGCAAGGCATGCGGTCAGGGAGCTGACGATGTGCGGCATGTCGTCGGTCGCGACGTACAGGGTGGTGTTGTACTCGTCGTTGCGTGCGGCAACGACAGCGGTCTTAGGCAGGCGGATTTGAGCCAGCGCACGGTGGGTGCGAGCCAAATCCTCTAACTCTGCCGGGGTGAACTCTTCACGCTCATCTTCGGGGCTGTTCAGGAAATACTGCTCGACCCATGCATCGGCGCCAGCGAAGTGTGCCATAGCCTTGTCAGTCATTGACAATCTATCCTCCGAATATCGGTATCACTTCACTGTGACGGTGTCTGTGTGGTCTCATGTGCGCGCCGTGGCGCGCGAGCACTTATACCAAGCTTATACCTTCGAGGTGTTTCTGTCAGACATATCGCTCTTGTGGGCGTAGAAATTATTTTTATCTTCTTCCCAACTCCAGCGCGCATTTGGTACGGGTTCAAGAAAGTAGGTGCATCTTACGAGGCGGACACGTACAGTGAAACTATGAGTTTGCGTACTGAATCTTTCCTAGTGGGCCTCATTGGTGACGGCATCACCTCCTCCCTGACCCCTCCCATGCACGAGGCAGAGGCGGACGCGCACGGGGTGCGCTACCTGTACCGCCCCGTCGACCTGGACGCCCTGAACCTGGATGGCGCCTCCGCACCGGCGCTTCTGGATGCGGCGGCACTGCTCGGCTTTAACGCTTTCAACATCACGCACCCGTGCAAGCAGTCGGTCATGGAGCACCTGCACGAGCTTTCGGATGCGGCACGCGCCCTGGGCGCGGTCAATTGCGTGGTGATTGGCGAGGACGGCAGCTTCTACGGCGATAACACGGACTACTCCGGGTTCATTGCGGGCCTCAAGCGCGGCCTGCCGCAGGTTGCGGAGAATCCGGCGCGCCTGGAGCACGTGGTGCAGCTGGGTGCTGGCGGTGCCGGTAGCGCCACGGCGTACGCCCTGTGCCGCCTGGGGGTGCGCCGCCTGAGTCTCTTTGAGCGTGACGCGGCGAAGGCGCAGGGGCTTGCGGAGCAGCTGGGTGGGCTCTTCCCGCAGACCCGAATCGAGGTGCTGAGCGACAATGAGCGCTTGATTGAAGCTCTACTGGAGGCTCAGGGTTTGGTGAACGCAACCCCGGTGGGCATGCACGTGCATCCGGGTATGCCGTTGAGCGAGTCGGCACTGAGTGCCGGGGTGTTGCGCGAGGGCCTGTGGGTTGCGGATGTCATCTACCTGCCGCAACAGACGCAGCTGGTGCGCGCGGCGCGTGCCGCCGGATGCGAGGTGCTGACGGGCGGCTACATGGCGGTGGGTCAGGCGGTGGATGCGTTCCGTCTCTTCACCGGATTGGAACCGAACGCTGAGCGTATGGCGGCGCATTTTGAGGCGCTGATTGCAGCTCAGCAGGGGGCTTAGAAGGTTAAACACGCAGGTGGGGCTGGATAGTTAAATATCCAACCCCACCTGTATTTATTCTATATTCGGAATATATTCTGTAGGCTATGCATCCAGCTCAGCCAGGGACTTCTTGTACCCTTCACGAGCCGTCAGCGCACCCAACGCCACGAGCACACACATGGCAACCGTGAACATGGCGGGCAGCACCGCGTTATGCAGGTCGGCACCGGCGAGGCTCGTCGCCACGGCGGGCGCCACGCCTCCAGAAATTGCGAAGCCAATCTGGGTACCCAGCGCCAGGCCGGTCACGCGCACGCGGGTCGGGAACATCTCCGCATAGAAGGCGGGCCACACGCCGTTCGCCATGGAGTACAGCGCACCGTGCATGAGCACGCCGTAGGTGAAGATACCCACCCAGTTGCCCTCGGTAATCGCGCCGAGGTACGGGAACATCACCAGGGACGATGCAACCGCACCGGTAATGAACACGGGCTTACGACCGATCCGGTCGGCAAGCATGGCGGCGAGCGGAATCGCAATCAGGCCGAGGGTGTTGGAGGCGACCGGCACCAACAGCATGGTGCTGCGGTCAAGGCCGTAACCCTTGGTGGCGAAGGAAAGCGCGAAGGTCGTGAAGACCATGTTCACGGTGTTGACCATGGCGCACACGGCGATGGTGAGCACGGCGCGCTTGTGGTGCTTGAAGACCAGCATGAGCGGGGATTCGGTGAGCTTTTCACGCTGCAGGTAGGCGGGCGGCTCGGAGAGGGTGCGGCGAATCAGCCAGGCGGTCACCACCACGAAGGCGGAGAGCCAGAAGGGTACGCGCCAGCCCCAGCTGAGCAGGTGCTCATCCGGCAGGGCGGCGAAGGGAATGAACACGGCGGTTGCCAGTAGCGAGCCGAACTGGGTGCCTTGCAGGGTCCAGCTGGTCGTGAAGGCGCGCTGATGCTCGTTGGCGTGCTCCAGAGAGATAGAGATGGAGCTTGCCTGCTCACCGGCGGCGGAGAGGCCCTGAATCATGCGGCAGATGACCAGCAGGGTGGGGGCGAGGATACCCGCCTCGCTGTAGGTCGGCAGGCAACCGATTGCGAAGGTGGCAAAGCCCATCAGGAAGAGCGTGAGCATGAGGACGAACCGGCGGCCGTAGCGGTCTCCGAGGGGGCCAACGATCATGGCGCCAAAGGGGCGCACAACGTAGGCGACACCCACAACCACCATGGACTTGAGGATGCCAATGGCGGGGGTGTCTTCGGGGAAGAAAATGCGGTTGAGCACGATTGCCGCGGCGGTGCCGTAGACGGCGAAGTCGTAGTATTCGAGGGCGGAGCCTATCCAGCTGGCGAGGGCGGCTCGTCGTGGTGATCGGGCGGGCGCGTCGGTGCGTCGGCTCATGGGTGGCTCCTTCGGTGCTATACCCGTTGGGAGGGGCGGGGCCTTGGTGTGGGCGGCCCGTGCGGTCTGTCAATGTGCCCTTCCAGTGTAGGGAGCACACCACCTGTTTTCCATAGGGTTACCTAAGTTCCCAAGGTTTGAAGTAGGTAGAAACATGGAGACCGAGTGAACAATAAAGAAATTTGTAATTTCAAAAATACGCGACAGGACTTTCGCATCCCAACTCACGTAAAGTGAATATCACCTCGGCAGGAGTGTGCCTACCGAGCAGTCATGCCGACCAAGATAAAGCTGGTCGGCGTTTTTAGTGTCCAATTCATTTGCGGTAGCCCCGAACTATAGACTTCCCGGGAGGTTCATAGTTCGGGGCTACTGCCTTTCCGAAAGGATTTTATTATGTCCAAGATTGATCAGGCGATTGCATGGATGGAGCAGCGTAAGGGCAAGGTGACCTATTCGATGAATTATCGAACTGGCCCGCATTCTTACGATTGTTCTTCGGCTGTCTATTCGGCCCTACATGAGGCGGGACTTCTTCCGAAGAGTACGGGACTTGGTAGTACAGAGTCTCTGTTTAATGATTTGGAGAAGTACGGTTGGACTCAGGTTCGACCGGATGCATCGGGTAATTACCCGGCACGACGTGGCGACGTGTTTATTTGGGGTAAGCGCGGACAGAGTTATGGCGCTGCCGGTCATACTGGCATTTTCTATGATGACCACGACACGATTATCCACTGCAACGCTGGCCATAATGGTATTTCCATCAATCCACACGACACGATTTGGTCGTACAACGGTGGTCCCGCAATCACGATTTATCGTCCCCCGGCAGAAGTAAACGAAGAAGAGGTTATCTATCGAGCAGTTAAGAATGCAATGAATGCAATTTTTGATGAGCCTTTTGTTCGCCAGGGCGACCTCGCTAAAGCGCGATACGGTAATTCAACCATTGGCCTACGTGCCGTAGTTTATTGGTTTGATACTTCTATGATCCGCCTGGAGACCAGCCTGAAGGAGCTGGAGAATGCAATCCGAGCTCTCTAATGCATAGAGCCTCATAGATATATAACTATCAAAACTTGTTTTGGGTAGGGTCCATGGACCCTACCCAAAACAAGTTAAATTCTCATATATAACACACTCAACCACCAGCATACTTTCACTTTGTGAATCATTTTAGTAAAAATAAACTTCTAAGAGTTGAATTTCAATTAAATACAAAAAATATTTATTAAATGTTCCCCCCCCCTCGATGAATATTAAAAGCCAATTTACGTCTTTTATAAACATCGGATTAATCTTCTGCTAGGTCTTGATTCCAAGGAGGACTCATGAAGTACCCATCCCGGCTATGCAAAGGATGCCACGAGCCGACAGACACATATCGTGCTGGTTGCCGCACATGCCAAGCACGGCATAGGGCGATACGCCTCCACAAGAATCCCCGCATATCATCGGGACAACCTATTTGTCCTAGATGTTGGAGAACCGCTGGCATCTCTCTTCCAGCCAGTAGTATCCAACCTGAAAATTACGGACAACGCATCGCAATAGAGAATCAGTGGAATCCCATATATTCCATCTGCCGTGCATGTATCCACGCACCAGAGGGTACCGTACCTCTTGATTCACCGCGGGTCTATCTTCCTGTCAACCCTCGAGCTCGACGAACTTCAAAGCAGCGAATTTACCCTTCGCGAGCAAATCCGGTTCTTTTTCTTGCGCTTTCTCATTGCACGCGTTGCGAGAAACCAATAGATGCGGATTCTCGACATGCCGGGCATCCCTTATGCCGCAAGCACTACCGGCAAATGAAGCAACAGAATGCGCACCAGGATACTGAAGCTCCAATCGGCAAGAAGAGCGGACAGGATGAATGGGCCGTTCATGATGCTGGTTTAGCATCATTCCTACGCGCACGGAGAAAACGCCTGTCACATGCTTCAACTTCCCTGCCAAGAAGCAGAAGCAGAGCAACCCTTTGTAGAGCCAACACTATGGTTCACACACCTTCCGCACTGTAGCGGATATCAATAATTCACTCATTTAGCAGAGAGGCTACATCATATGGCTACCATTTCGTCTGGCGAGCAACTGCAGCAGCATCTAATCGCTCTAACTGTGGGCACGCCAGTGAAGGACGCAGACCGTCAGTGTCTACATCGCACAAAGTTCCGTATTCCACGCCATCAGGCATTACTGGATGAGCTGGCAGATTATGTAGCCGGTGGTTCACGTACCGGAGGAGCATCCAGCACCAGCCGTTTTGGATGTCGTATACCTATTTCTGCTAATGCATTAGAAATTCAAGAGTCTATTCGTTCCGTTGTAATGTCCTCATTCCCAGGTGCACCGCTAAAAAATCAGGTTTCTGCGTGGATTCGCAATCACCTACATCAGGAGCTTCATGATGAGGCGTTAGCAACGACGACCAGTTGGATTCGGGCCATCGTCGCGTTGCGCCATCCCAGTCATGATTTGCAGGGATTTTGTCCTAACTGCGGGGAGCAGGAAGTCATGAAAACAAGCTGCGACGGCTCAACATCAATACGCCGATCTGCACTGTATTACACCGCTGAAAGGGCATCTTGTCGTTCTTGCTCTGCTATGTGGGAAGGGTTAGAAGGTATGAAGGCCTTAGCCCTATTACTTCATAGCCAGGACTGATACCGTCCGTATTAAACTTCTGCCTGTGAAAATAGGTAACCGTTCCAGTAGGATTACATCATTTTCCCAGGCAGATAAAGCTACCGCAGGAAGCTGTTCTTTATCTGCTGTAGTTCACCCCGTCAGGTTTATCCTGGCGGGGTTTTCTGTTAAACCGCAGCTATCATAGCTGCCCAACCGCCAAGGAGATTATCATGGCACCTATTTCTGAAAATACTGCATACCAGGCAGCTCATCGAGCTCTGACTGATGTGTATGATGCGCCTTTTGTGCGTGAAGGCGACCCTGCCGTACAGCGCTTCGGCCAGGCAAAAGTCAGCACTCGAGCTATCGTGGAATGGTTCGATGAGAATATGCTACGTCTTCACAAGCAAATTGCAGATTTGGAGAACCTTGTGAAGTCGAAGCGTCGTGCTTAGGCATCGTCCGGGGTGGCGTAAGCAACTCTATGCAGTGATTCCAGCAGCCACTGCTGTTCTACAAACCTACGGCATTCTATCGCAGGAGCAGGCTAGTGTGTGGGCTGGTCTCGCGATAGCCCTTTGGGGGTTGTGGATGGCATGGGTGAATACTGACCACAGTAGATGCCCTCCTACGCGACGGATGAAGCATCCAGCCGATTCACCACAGCATAAGGTTACTTTGTATAACCCGGAGACCTAGAGGTTCTTCACTCTACTAGAAATGAGGGGTTGAGCATAACTACTCGTTTGCTCAACCCCTCATCATTTATTAAATATTCTCCAGCTCAGCATTGCCGCTATTCGACACAGAACGCGCCTGCCACACCATCGCACCCAAATGTACTAGCAGGCCAAGAATCGGACCCACATACAGGGCAAGAAGAGTGCGAGTCAGAAGAGGCAACGGCGACACCGCCACCACACAAGCAACTACAGCCGCCAGCGCCCAACCAGCCACATACGACCGGTGCATATTCAACGCAATCACCAGCGACCCCGACAACACCAGAAGCGCCAGGAAAGCAGAAGCAAACACCAAAAGCGCAAGCACCGGAGAAGTCACCACCTGAGCGTATGCTCCAACCTCTGAAGGCTTCGGCGGGTAAAGTAGACCAAACAGCCACGGGCCCAGCACATAAGCCGCCGCAGCGCCCACAAAACCCACGCCCAACAGCGCACCAGCAGGCTTCGCAAAAGCACGCAACGGATGGTTCTGTTGCTTCAAGAAAGCAGACACCGCCACGCCCTGAAAAGCCTGCAAAGGAATCATAATCGGCGAGCGCGTAATCGAAATCGCCAGAATCAGAACCGCCAAAATAACCTGCTGTAGCGGGTCGTTTGAATCGATGCTAACGTTCAGCAGAAGCGGCAAGCCCATCATAAGAACCGCGTTAGCAGTCGACGACCCCATCGACAGCGTGTAGTTATACAGCAGACGGCCCGAGGAAACATCCGCACGAGAGCTAAAAACTCGCCGAGCTTCTGGAAGCAGAAGCACCATCAGCAGCCACAGAAGTACCGGAGAAACCGCTGCGGCTTCAAGACCGATGAGATGTGCAGAGACCAGACCGACCGCACAGATAGCTACGATACGCCAAATAGCGTCGAACCCCGACACACTCGCGAAGAGGTACCAGCTTTCCTGGCCAGCAGACGCACCATAGAGAGTCATGTGCATGGCGTAGAGGGCCACACCGGCACTCAGGAGCAGCACACCGCTAAACCCACTCAAAGGAATCTGGGCAGGAGCCCACAGAGGGCTCGTCGCTAAGGTCAACCCGCCCACAACAAGACCCACTAGAGCACCCACGGGTGCAATACGTGCACCAGTTTTACCGTCGCGGCGTGCAGTACCCACAGCGCGGGTAGCTTCCTGCTGGATACCTACCACCACACCGTAGAGGGCAAAAAGAAGCGACCAGAAGAGAAGGAACTCCGTCAGGCTTTCGCCCTCCAGAAACCGTTTCACCACAACGGTAATTCCTAGAGAAGATAGTGCAGCTAAACCGGACGATCCCAAAATTGCCATCGAATGACCACGAGTCATTTTCTTCGGCTGGGACTCTGCCGATGATTCCACGCTATCTCCGTTCTCTACTGGTCGCACCTATAGAATTGAAGTCTTTACTTTACGACGTGCTCGGCAAGGTTCTTAACACCCTGCCACTTCTTCGCCAGAGCCGCCTTCGGTAGCAGAGTCAGCGCGTGAGCACGCGAAGAGAAGCGAATACGAGCCACGCGGGCAGCCTTCGTCCAACCCAGGGCAGTCATCTCTTCAACCATGGTGTTGTAGTAGCGGCGCTCCTCCTCAAAGCGGGTACCCTCAAGGGCGCGCCAAGACGAGTCAGAACCACCGTGACGGCGGTACATGAACGCAATCTGCGGGTCGTAGTACAGGGAGCCGCCGCGCATCGTAATGTCGAGAATCAGCGCCATGTCCTGGATAACGTTCAGGCCCTCACGGAAGCCGGTGCCCACGATAGCGTCCTTACGCCAACCCAGGGACGGGAAGTAGAACCACGCGCCGCGCAGCAGGGAGGTAGCCAGCTCCTCACCCTGCAGAACAGCCTCACCCTTGGGACGGTAGAACGCCTTAGTCTGCTCCACCAGAGTGTTCGACAGGCCGTTGTTCTCATCAATCACGACCACGCCGGGCTGGAAAATGGACGCCTCGGGGTGCTTAGCCGCTGCATCCACGAGCCACTGCACGTAGTTGGGGAGCATGACGTCGTCAGCACCCATGACGGTGACCAGTTCGTTCTCCACGAAGGTCAGGCACTTGCGGTAGTTCGCGTTCGCACCCAGGTTGGTTTCATTACGCATGTAGGTGATGCGCTCGTCCTTCAGCGACTCGAACCAGCCAGGAATCGAGTCGTCCGGGTAGCCGTCATCGACAACAATCAGGCGCCAGTCCGGGTTGGTCTGACCGACCACAGACAGTACAGCCTGCTTCATCATGGCGACGTCGCCGTAGTAGGGGAACAGAATATCAACGGTCATGAGGTATTACTCCAAGCTCAAACGTGTAGAAACGTATAAAAATCAGGGGCTTTAGGGCTTCTTCTGCTCTCGCTCCGTAGCGCGGGAAGCGCCCTGCGGCTGACGCTGAAGAGCCTTCATAATCGCAACTTCTTCAGCGAGGGTACGCATATCATCCGTAATCTTCGAGATAGCCAGGGTCAAGTGCAAGCTAATACCCATCAGCATAATAATCGCCAGTAGGAACAGCAGGTTGACCGGGGTCTCAATACCCACCAGACGCGAGAGGGCATCCAAAAGCTTCGGGAAAAGCGCTAGCACAATCATGATGACGCCAACGATAAGCCACAGTGCGGCGTACTTTTCCTTCATCTTCTGGTTGCGTACCTGCGCCAGAACGAGAACCTCCATCACCACCACGATGAGAAGGAAGAAAATATTTGCACTCATTTACTTAGACCCCACATTCGTTTTCTGGCGAGTCATCGACATGCCAAACGAGAAGAAAGAACGAACCAGGTACACCGCAGACTTCCACGGGCTTGAAGAAGGAGTACCGCCCTGACGCTCACGCATCTCAACCGGCACCTGCTTTACAGTCAAGCCAGAACGAATCGCCATCACGCAGGCATCGATACAGTCACCCAGATACTCAGCAGGCAGATGCTCGCAATACTGCTCAATCGCCTTGCGGTCTGCCGCACGGAAGCCGGAGGTGGCGTCGGTGAACTTCTCGCCTGAAATCATCGTAAACATACGGGCCAGAACCACCATCGCCCACTTACGCGGACCAGAAACCTTATAGTTCGTCGCCTCAGCAAAGCGGGAACCGATCGAGATATTGACATCCTCCAGGCCAGCAAGCACAGTGCGGATACCCTTCGGGTCATGCTGGCCATCAGCATCAACCTGAATCGCGCATTCATATCCGGCTTGGCGAGCATACTTGTAACCGGTGCGCAAAGCACCACCGATACCCATGTTGTAGGGAAGATCAATCACGAAAGCGCCGGTAGCGCGCGCAATCTCAGAGGTGCGGTCGGTGGACCCATCATTGACGACTACCAGGTCGACCTCAGGCATCATGCGGAAAAGTTCTTCAATTGTGCCCCCAATAACTTCCTCTTCATTCCACGCGGGCATAATGATGAGGGGCCGAGGGGTCTGCGTAAAAGTCTCTGATTCCATGCGGTGCTATCTCTTGTGTGTATGGCATACGGAAGTTAGTATGCGCACAAAGGCATACCGGTTTTACATCTTATCAGCACTCTCTTAATGACGCTCGAAGTAGCACTGCGGGGGTGGCCTAGTCTCCATGCCACCCCCGCAATACTTCAGGCAGCCCAAAAGTGCCAGATACTAGTTATTATCGCAAGCGCTAATGCGATACAGAGTCATCGGACCCGAGGAGTACACCGGGGTCAGCACGTCCGTGCCAATGGCAGCCACGAGGCCGTCGTAGTTTTTCTGTGCGTCTGGGCCGAAGTTCAACTGGTTCTCCAGGTGAACGTACCAGTGGGCCTTGTACTTGTTCACTTCGCGGCACACCTCCGGATTTGTACGAGCGTCCTTGAGGTTGTGCATAATCGCCGAGTATTTGGGTGAGGTCTCAAACTCGAAGTGGTATCCCGTCAGGTGACGATCTGCCAGCGCGTAAATATAGGCGCTACCGTCCCAGGGGTTGTTCACAATCACATCGCCCTTCGGCACGATCTTCGGGATCTCGTTAATGACGTTCATCTCGTCCTGATTCAGCACCACAGAGGTCGGGGTCACTCGGTATTCCTGCGATACCGCCAGAGTTGTCTCCTGTACCGAGGGTACACGCGAGGATAGGCCCGCAACCGCGAGCACCAGCACCATGGCGGCACCCATCATTGCCGGGGCAACCTTCGCGTGCTTCTCACGCGGAATAGCGTGCATGATGCGCACGAAGATACCCTCCACGGCGCCACCCAGACCGATACCGGCAAGTAGCACGGAGGGGAACACCACCAGCGCCGCCAAGCGGAAATGATCCGTGTACCAGGGAGCAACCATCAACAAGCGGAACTCGCCGCGCGGCACCGAGGCGGACACAATCCATAGGTAACCAATCAGCACCCAGCTGGCAATCAGCCACAGGTTGCGGTGCTTGTACAGCAGGTACCCCGCGCCCCACAGAGCCAGGAAACCGGCCAGATACGAGGGATTGAACGTATCTCTCAACTGATTGGCGTTCTCCAGGCCCAAGAAGAGGAACTGGTAGAGCGCCTCACCTTCGGTGAGCATAGGCTCCCACGTGTTGCTGGCAGATGCGCCAGGACGCAGGAACCACCAGGCACCCACACACCCAAGAATTACCAGCCCGAGTAGAGCGGATCTCACCCACTTCTGGCGAGAGGCCAGCTCGCGCGAGCGCACTACCCACGCCACCCCGGCCAGCACCAGCGGCAGAGCAAAGACCACAGCAGACACCACCGCGTTCGGATGCACAAGCGCTAGACCCGCGACACCCACCAGGGCGGCAAGACACAGGGAAAGCAGAGCTGCGTACTCGCCGCGCACCATCACCTGCACCAGGCATACCATGAGTGCCACAAATGATGGCACCAGAGCGTAACCCAGCAGATTCGGGAAGAGTACACCCCAACGCAGGAGGAGACCGGGGAAGGCAGCAAAACCGCAAGTCAGCGCAGGGATTGCCAACGCCTGCAGGCGACGCAGCTTCGGGATGCTCAGGCTTAGCGCCACCAGCGAGCAGGGCCACAAAATGCCGGCAGCCAGTAACACGGTCACGATGGTGGCAGTCGCAATGCTCGTACCCATAGTGCTATAAATCAGGGACACAAAATCATGCCAACCCGCCGGGTAAAATGCCGGTTGCTGGTCTGCCGCAGATACCGCGCCCAGGGTCAGGCTCGACGCGTCACCGTGCTCCTGAATCCATCGGATTGCATTCATATGGAATGAGTTATCCAGGCTCTGCGAGAACGCCTCAGGCCCGTAGACCATGTCCTCAGTCATGTGCAGCACCAGGAATCCGCCTAAAACAGCACCCACCACCGGCCACGCCACAGGAACATCATTACCCGGCCACGAGGCAGACGCCAGGGCAGGCCAACGGCGACCCACCAGCCACATGAGACCAGCAGCCGCAGCCACCAACACGACAGCGACCGACACAAAAGAAATCAGGCTCCACGCAATGCCGGTCTTACCCAGCACAATCGCAGAGACAGCCACCAGGGCAAAAGTCAACAGCGGCGCATAAAAAACGCGCAAACGTGCAGGAACACGCAACGCCCAGCCCATCGCATAGCCGGGACCGAAAGCCAACACGACCGCAAAAAGTAGCAGCGGAATAGTTGCCAACCAGCTCATTAGCCCTCTTCTCCCCACAGTTCACACACCGAAAAACCCCTCAAATACGGGGCGCGGCGCGCTTTCGAGTACCTAGCAAGGATACCCCAGAGGCTTCTTTAACCCGGCGAAACCCCGCAGAAGAGAGAGGGACAGCACCCGCAACCCGCCGTTCGGAACTTTTCACCGGGAACCCCATGGGACACCACCGGCACATCCCCCAAACGGCGAAGAATATGACGTAATATTTCACGCTCAATGTCACGAAAGGTTCACCTAAGAAACATAGGGCAATAAATAAGGTGTTCACCACCCTTTAGCTTTACCCTGAAACATATCTCCCCTTAACAAAGGGTCGCCCAACGCATACACATCTGGACGAACCCTAAACGCAGCCGCAGAAGAAAGGGTCGATCATGACCGAAACCATTGCAGCACAGGCACCCATCGCCGACACCTCCGAGCAGTTCAAGCTCGCCTTCGGCCACCAGCCCGCCGGCGTCGCCATCATCACCGCCACCGACGAAAACGGCGAACCCGCAGGCTTCACCGCCTCCTCGCTGACCTCCGTCGCCGCAGAACCGCCGATTATCGCCTTCTCCCTCAAGGCAAACAGCGGCTCCGCAGCAAAGATCGCGGCTGCGTCCTCCTTCCTCGTGCACATGCTCGACGCTGAGAATGTGACCCTCGCGAAGAACTTCGCAACCCACGACTACCCCCGCTTCGACGACCCCAGCACCTGGGAATTCGTCCACACCGGCGAGCCCCTCGTCCACGGCGTACGCCGCGTACTGCGCGCAACCCCGCTCAGCCGCGTTGAGGCAGGCCCCGCACTCGTCTTCACCGCGCAGGTTGAAGAGTTCATCCGCAACGACTGCGAAGGCACCCCGCTGGTCTACCACTCGCGTAACTTCCACGCGCTGGGCGACCACTCGAACGTGAACAACTACAGCATCTAACCCCGCGCAGGGGTCACGGGGCGGTATTCGACGACAATGAGGCGACGAATACCGCCCCGCGGCGTACCCTGAACATAAAAGCGCACGCAGCACATGACAGCGCACAGCAACACAGCGCACCCAACACAGCACAGAAGGAACAGTCATGACGGCTCAGACCACCCAGCCCGCATCCCTCCCCTGGCTCGAAAAGCTCATCGCGTTCCCCACTATCTCCGGAACCTCCAACCTGGAACTTATTGAGCTCATCGAAGCCGAATTTTCCCGCTACGGCTACAGCGGCGTGCGCACCTACAACGAGGACGGCACCCGCGCCAACCTGCTGGTCACCGTCCCTGCCGCTGACGGCACCACCCGCGGCGGCCTCATTCTCTCCGGCCACACGGACGTCGTACCCGTCGCCGGTCAGGCGTGGGACGCCGACCCCTTCACCCTGCGTGTGGAGGGTACCCGCGCCTACGGTCGCGGCGTGTGCGACATGAAGGGCTTCCTCGCCGTGGCGCTCTGGCTGTTGCCGCGCGTTGCGGAGGCGAAGCTGCGCACTCCCCTGCACTTCGCGTTCTCCTACGATGAGGAAATCGGTTGCATTGGTGCACCCTCCCTTATCGAGGAGTTCGTGGCGCGCGACCTCGCCCCCGACTACGCGATTGTTGGTGAGCCCTCCAGCATGCGCATTATCGACGCGCACAAGGGCGCACACCGCGGCCGCGTCACCTTCACCGGCGTGCCCAAGCACGGCTCCCTCGCCACCCATGGCGTGAACGCGGTTGCCGCAGCAGGCGAGTTCATCACCTTCTTCACCGACATGGCGGACCAGTGGGAAGAAGAAGGCCCGTTCGACGAGTCGTTCATCATTCCCCACTCCACCGGTAGCGTGAACCTGGCAACCGGCGGCCTGCAGTACAACATCGTCGCCGAGCAGGCTGTGGTGGAGTACGATGTGCGCACTCTGCCGCAGGTGACCACCGAATCCTTCGTGGAGCGCATTGACCGCGAACTTTCGGAGGTCATACTGCCCGACCTGCAGGCGCGCGCCGCACGCGCCGAAAAGCTGACCGGTGCAGAGCCCGGTAGCCTCACCTCCCGCGTGGGTGTGAAGCACGAACTGCTCGCAGCCGTGCCGGGCCTGGGTACCGAGGACGACGCACCCATCGTGCACCTCGCCCACGAGTGGCTGGGCACCAATGACGCACCGCAGAAGGTCACCTACGGCACCGAGGCGGGCCAGTTCCAGCGCGCCGGCGTGCAGAGCATCATTTGCGGTCCTGGCGATATTGCCCAGGCGCACTCCCCGAACGAGTGGATTGAGCTGGAGCAGCTGAGTGAATGCGAGCGCTTCTTCGAGGCGATTCTCGACTGGGCGAGCGCCAAGTAGCGGCCACATAGCAACCGTGTAGCGGCGTAACAGCCAGTCCACCGCGGTTCGCAAGAGCCGCAGTTAGAGCCGCATAAAAATTACAGAAACTGCCCGGGTACCCCGTGAGGTGCCCGGGCATTTTTATGCTGATGGCAAGTGGTGTGGGCGGGTGCTGATGGCGGGGGTGAGTGTTGGTTTGATCGCGGGTTTATTCGTGAGTTTCTCCATGGGTTCAACCGCGAGTTTATGGAATGAGTCCAAGTTGTGGACTATGACCGATTTTCCCCTCATTCGCCACATTTATTTTTAAACGAAAAACCCGAAAAACCGCTTATGTCTAAGGGTGAAATAACACAAAAGTATTGCCCTTCTAGGGCATTCAGGGTTCCATAGATGCCAAAGGTTTAAACACGCCACTCGGGCGGCATAACCCCACACAAAACCACACCTCCCTCACGCTCGGCACTGCGCACCCGACCGAATCCCGGTTTACCACCCGCAGTTCACTACCTGAAGGACACCCCGTGTACACCATCAGCCCCTACCTCGCCGAATTCCTCGGCACGCTCATCATGTGCACCATCGGCTGCGGCGTCATCGCCAATGTCGAACTTCGCCGATCCAAAGGCCACGGCGACAACTTCTTCACCATCGCCTTCGGTTGGGGCTTCGCCGTCACCTTCGGCGTCTACGCCTCCCACGCCTATTCCGGCGGCCACCTCAACCCCGCTGTGTCTATCGGCCTGGCAGCGTTCGGCGAGTTCTCCTGGGAGAAGGTCCCCGGCTACATCATCGCCCAGGTACTCGGCGCAATGGTCGGCGCCGGACTGGTCTACCTCAACTACCTGCCGCACTGGAAAGCAACCGCCGACAAGAAGATTAAGCTCGGCGTTTTCGGCACCGTCCCCGCTATTCACAACTACTTCACCAACGCCCTCTCCGAAATGATCGGCACGTTCATGCTGGTCTTCTCGGCACTGTACACCGGCGTAAACTTCAAGCCGTCCATCAGCGGCGGTGTGGAACTCTCTCTCAACCTCAACGACGTGCTCAAGCCCCTCGCCTTCGGCTTCATGGTCACCGTACTCGTCATCGGCCTGGGCGGTCAGACCGGCTACGCCCTGAACCCCGCCCGTGACTTCGGTCCGCGCCTCATGCACGCCCTGCTGCCCATCCACGATAAGGGCTCCTCGCGCTGGTTCTACGCGTGGGTTCCGATCTGCGGCCCGATTGCCGGCGGTTTCATGGGTGGCGCATTCTTCAAGCTCTACTACGAGGGTCAGGTCAGCCCGTGGCTGTTCGTCTCCAGCGCCCTGGCGATTGCGGTTCTGCTCTTCGCGTGGTGGGCTAATAGCCACCTGTACCGTGCACCCAGCTCCGAGGTTATCCCCGAGTTTGAGGATACCCACGCTACCGCGGCGGCACGCGCGGCAACCTACACGCCGACCGGCTCCATGCCGATTCTGCTCCCCGAAGAGGTGAAGGGCAACCGTAGCACCCGCGTCGTGAACCGGCTGACCGAGGACGAGTAGTCTTCCCACCCGAGAACTTCCCTGTCTAGGGTTTCATCTAAAAACGGCGAACCCCTCATTTTCATGACCTGCACAATATCGGTCAGGTTATGAAAATGAGGGGTTCGTTGCGTCTACCTCACGGAAGGAGGTTCATTCAGGGGTGCCGAAAAGAAATACAGTCTAGAAAGGTCCTAGCTTAGGAATAAAAAGAGTCATCTCCTGAACGATATACTCTGCATCTTCCAAAGCCTCTTCAGCTTCCTCCACAGCTATAGGCTCATAATCTAGACCAGGATACTCAACCTCATGGCGAGTTCGACGCAGGCGAGAATACAGCTTACCCACCGCATCATGAGGGCCTCGCTGAGCACGCAAGGCATCACCCACCACGATATGACCTCCCCGAGTAGTCGGACGCAGACCCTGCACCGCCAAGGCGGCAGTCATGGCTAGTCTCGAAGCATCATAGAGGAGCGTATAGGCGCCTTCCGGATCATCAACTACCAGACGATGCGCCGTCTTGAGATGCCGGCGAGCACGCAACAACAGGCCTTGAGCATACTCACGATTTACAACGACCCGCTCCAGCTCGCCAGATTCAATCAGCTCAAGAATGCGTTCCCGGCCTACAGTCCAGGGACCCGGGGTTGGGGCATTAGGCTTCAGCGTGGACATCATTCACCTCCAGCTGCCCAAAGAGAACCTCCATAGGACGCGACCGCACAGTCTGCACGAAGCCATCCTGCGAATTCCAAGCCTCAGGAGATAGCCGCTTCACGTTTACCTCATAGCCAAGCTTCTGCTCAGCATCATCGATAGCCTCATACAGCTTCTGCCGTGAAGGGGAGCCCACAACCAGCACATCAATATCGTTCGGCACGTGCCCAGCCACCCCAGAACGACGGCTAGCCCACGAGCCATAAATAGCGGCACCCTCAATATTGGAAACACCCTGCAAAGTATCCCGGAGCACCGGAACAGGACCATAAGTTACCAGAATCAACTGACGCATCGCCTGGCCCACCGGATTATCAACCTTGGCTTGCACCATGCGAGCCTTACCAACATTCTGAACAGTCGCTAGACCAGATTGATTTAGACGATTCACTTCTCGGGAAACAGTCGGCAATGATGCACGTGTCGCATCAGCAATCTGTGACACCGTGTATTGCTGCTCAGGGTGAGAGAACAGCAATGCCATCACTTCACCCTGCAGGTCGCTACGCAAGATGGGAAGGAGGCTAGGAGCAGACGTTTTCATAACATGAATTATATCAATCATGTTATGAAAACGTCTGGCAATCCAAGAATCTACTAGGCCGCGGCGGTAGCCATTGCCAGCGCCCGGTCATGCTTAGCCGCACGGCGCTTCTGAATCGCGCGCATCACCCAGATACAGACCGCACCGAGAACCGCACCGGCAGTGTTATTCACAATGTCATCCACATCGAAAGTGCGGTAGGTGAAGCCCGCCAGACCCCAGTTACCGGTCAACTGGCTCAACTCAATGAAGCTCGACAGCGCGAAGCCACTCAGCGCCGTGGCGCGCAGACCCCAGCGCAGGCAGCCCGCAGTAAAGAAGCCCAGGGGGATGAACATGGCGATATTGAAGAAGAGCTGCGCATACACGGTCGTTGCAAAGCGGCGCAGACCCATGCCGGCAGTCAGATCCCACGCCTGCTGCCAGCTCCAGCCCACATAGAAACGCGGGTAGTAGAGTTCGGGGTTCGTGACGCTATTCGCGCTACCGATCGGGGTCAGCGTCAGAGAAAGAATAGAAGCAAGGAACAGCGCAAAAGACGCAGTCAACAGGTACTGGCGGATGCTGTGCGCTCGACCGGTCTTCTTGGCGCGCAGGCGCATACCAATGAACCCGATGATGGAGAGCGCGACAGTAAGCGCCGCAATCTCGATGGCGAAGGTGCCAATCATGTGTTTATTCAGTAGTTCCTGCATGCCGTGTGTTCCTTAGGTCGTGAGAGTGAATTATATGAACTCCACCTGCATATATGCCTGTTCTAACATATATTCCCGGTGGTATATAGCGGGTTACCGTTCATACCCGCCGCATATCGTTCACCACCAGTGTAAAAGACCGCTCTATGGCTCACCCTAGGCGAAACTGTGAAAAAGCTGTACACGCACCCAAACACACCATGAGAACCACCACAGCCGGCGCCGTCAGTACAGAACATCTGGCGGGAACACCGGCGCAATATACCGACCAAACAGCAGCACAAACAAGAGCGCACCCGCAATCGCTGCCACCATCGCACCCACAACCTGCACCAGCCACAGCATCAGGAACTTCACCATCTTGCCCTCAGAGCGGGCGGTCAGCGCCTCCACCATGGCGGTCGAAAACGTCGTAAACCCACCCAGCAGACCGGTCGTAATCACCGTGCACCAGAACGCCACCTGATCCGTGGCGTTATAGTGCACCCCCAGCGCGCGAGGATTAGACACCGGCATAATCAGCAGGCCGTACAGGAACGAGCCCACCAGGTTAATCACGAACACCGGGCTAATAATCGACGACTCCGTACGCAGGCGAGGCGACATCGCCTTATCCAAGAAGAAGCGGGTCATCGCACCCAAACCGCCGCACAGGAAAACCATCAGAGCGAAAAACATTAGCGGCCCTCCTCAACATCACGGGTGGGCACCAAGCGGGACGCCACAAAACGACCCGTCAGCATGCCAGCCGCGGCGGCAACCAAACCACCCACCAGCAGCACCGCCACAGCCAGCACCATATATTGAGCATGCACCGTGTACGGCAGAAAAATCGTCTGCGCCAAAACCGCCGCAATCGACGAATACGTCGTATAGCCGCCCATCATGCCGGCACCAAAAAGCAGACGGAACGAATGAATCCGCTCCTCACCGTCACGGCGCGCGTAGGCGTTCCACACCATCGTCAGCAGGCCCAGCGTAAACGAACCCAGCAGGTTCGCCACCAGCACGCCGCCGGGAGTGTGCACGCGGCACAGCGCACCCGTACCGCCTCCCAAAAAGACAAGAAAAGGGGCAGGCACACGGCTCAGAACGCCTCCTATCCATTGTCGGATACTCGCGCGGTTCCTCATCGCCGTACACCTGCCCTTTCGTCTCGTACTAGTCTTCAGAGTGCGCCGTAGCGCACAAACGCACACTAATACTTTACTCTGACCCGAGCTTGCTACCCGATTCGGCGGCAGCAGACTCACGCTCGTGCTGAATATTCTCGCTCATCTTCTCACTCAGCGCGGCGCCCTCAACATCCATATTCGGAGTGAGGCGATCCAGCCACTTCGGCATCCACCACGCCTTATCGCCCAGCAGACCCATAATCGCCGGGGTCAGCGTCATGCGAACAATGAACGCATCCACGAGCACACCGAACGCCAAACCAAAGCCCATCGGGCGGATCATGGTCGAATCAGCAAAGATGAAGCCACCAAACACTGAAATCATGATGATCGCGGCAGCCACCACCACACGCACCGCATGGTTGTAGCCGCTCACAATGGCGGTCGTCGCATCCTTGCCGTGCACGTACGCTTCACGCATGCCGGTCACCAAGAACATCTGGTAATCCATCGCAAGACCGAAAAGAATACCGATGAGCAGGGTCGGCAAGAAGGACAGCACCGGACCCGGGTGGTCCACGCCGAAGAGGGAGCTCATGAAGCCCAACTGGTAAATCGACACCACGGCACCGAAGCTCGCCAGCACCGAGAAGAGGAAGCCCACCGAGGCAACCAGCGGAACCATAATCGAACGGAACACCAGAATCAGCACCAGGAAGGACAGGCCCATCACCACGCCCAGGTACAGGGGTAGCTTCTGCGCGAGCACCTCGGAGACGTCAATATTGCCGCTGGTCTGACCCGCAATGCCGAGAGACACCTCAGAGCCCTGAACCGGAACGGTCACGGCTCGCAGCTCGTGGACGAGCTCTTCAGTCTCCACGGAGCTTGCACTGTGGGCAGGAATCACCTGGAAAATCATGAGGGTACGATCATCAGTCATACCGCCGGGAACCACAGCCTGCACGTTCGCGCCGCCGCGCTCCTTGACCGCAGAGGCGATATCAATCTGCGCCTGCTGAGCCTGCTCCTCACTCATATTCGCGGGGGTGTGCGCGACCGCAACCAGCGGGGCGCTCATGCCCTCACCGAACTTGTCCTTGCCCAACGCGTACGACTTGTACGCGGCGCTATCAGAGGGGTAGTTCGAAGCGTCCGGCAGGCCCAGGCGCATCTGAGACATGGGGGCGGCAACCGCCAGCAGCGCCAGCGTACCGGCCACCAGAGTCAGTAGCGGACGCGCCAGCACGAGGCGCAACCAGCCGTTCGGTTTCTCGGTGCGTTCGGCATCCTGCGCGCGGCACTCCGCAATCTTCTGCGGGGTATCGATGGAAGCCCACAGCTTCTTCGACATGATCTTGGTACCCGCCAAGGACAGCACCGCCGGGGTGAGCGTCACCGCGATCAGGGCGGCAACAACCACGCAGAACGCGGCGGCATTACCCATCACGCCCAGGAAGGGAATACCGGTCACGCTCAGCGCCACGAGCGCAATAATCACGGTGCTCGCCGCAAAAATCACGGCGTTACCGCTCGTGCCGTTCGCCAGAGCAATCGCCTGAACCTTCGGCATGCCGTCCAGCAGGTTCGTGCGGTAGCGGTTCAGAATGAACAGCGAATAGTCGATACCGACCGCCAGACCGAGCATCAGGCCCAGGGTGTAGGCGGTGGAGCTCATCTGAACAACGGAGGACAGGGAGAGCGTGCCGAGCACACCCACTACCACGCCGACCAGAGACATGAGAATCGGCAGGCCGGCAGCCACGAGGGTGCCGAGCATGACCATGAGCACGATGAAGGCGATGATCATACCCGCAACCTCACCGGTGTGCGAGCCGCCGCCAAGCGCGGATTCACTCAGGTTCGCGTCAAACTGGACGGTCGCCCAGTGCAGGTTCGCCGCCTTGAGATCGGACATGACCTTCTGCAATTCAGCGGAAGGCACCTCGTAAATCTTCTTCTTAAACGAGACAGTCGCAATCGCCGTGGACTGATCCTCAGAGACCATACGGTAACCGGAGATGAAGTCGTAGAGCTTCTGCTGGCGCTCCAACTGCTCACGCTGCGCCGGCAGCTCACTCTCGGTCTTCTGCAGCTGGTTGCGCTGCTCATCCAGCTTCTTCTGACCCTCAGCCAGCTCATCCTTCTTCGAGGCGATTTCTGCGCGGCCCGCATCAACCTGCTTCTGGCTCTCAGCCAGGGTACCGCGCTGCTGATTGAGGGCATCCTGCCGCTCGGTCAGCCGCGCCTGCTGGGTGTTGAGCTGCTCCATCATGGCGGCGGGTGAGCCTGCCGCCTCCGCCTGGGCGTAGCCGTCCTTCAGTTGCGCCTGCGCATCGTCCAACTGCTTCTGCGCGGAGGCGACCTGCTCCTGACCTGCACTAATCTGTGCCTGCGAGTCGTCGAGCTTCTTCTCGTTGTCGGCAATCTGCTTCGTGCCGTCTTCAAGCTGCGAGGCGGCGGCATTCAGCTGCTTTTTGCCGTCCTCAATCTGGGTGGGGGCGGCGTCAATCTTGGCGTGCGCCTCGTCGAGCTGGGTTTTCGCTTCTGCAAGCTTGGAGGTGGTGGTGAACGGGTCGGTGACCGCATCCACGGAGGGCACCTCGCTGGGCAGTGCGCTCAGTGCGGCGGAGAATGCCTGCTTCTGCTCTTCGGTGAGGGCGGTGCCGTCACCGGTGGTGAGAATGATCTGGCCGGAGCCGCGGTTGGCACTGGGGAAGCGTTGGGCGAGCTCGTCGGAGAGCTGCTGGGTCTGCGTTCCGGGCATGGTGAAGGTGTTGCTGAGCTTGCCGTGGAACGCGGTGTAGGCACCCGCTACACCGGCGACGATGAGTACCCAGGTGAGGATGACAGCCCATGCGCGACGGGCGGCAGCTTCACCGATGCGGTAGAGCCATGTAGCCATGATTCAGTCCTTTTGAAGTTGAGCGAGTGAAGAGTTTGGGATGTCGGGTGCGTGTGAATGCGGCGTGTGGTTTGCCCTGTACGGCGAACGCTGTGTCCTGTTTTTAGGCAAAAAACACCCCGCCCCGGGCACCTGCAGATGAGGTGCCCGAAGCGAGAGTGTTTGAGCGTTGACGCTATGGGGCTTAGCTTGCGAATTCGCCCTGAACCAGACGGCCCAGGTAGTCGAGTGCTTCGAGGACGCACTGGCGCATCGCTTCGATGGCGAGTGCTTCAGGGTGGGTGCCTTCGGGGGCTTCTGCTGCAACCTTGACCGTCATTTCTTCGGCGCGGGTGAGGTAGTAGTAGACGCCTTCACCGATGGTTTCGGCGAGGTTGGAGGCGAAGACTGCCACGCGCAGGTAGGGCAGGTCGGGGTATGCCGCGAGGTACCGCTCGAGGAAGATGTCGTAGGTGCGCTCGAGGATGACGTGCGAGTATTCTTCGAACTTCGCGGGGCTGTCCATTTCGAGGGCGTAGAGCAGGTGCGCGAAGGGTGCGATGTACTCTTCGAGGGTGTTGCTCTTGAAGACCTTGCGGGCAATAGAGAGCATTTCGGCTTCCATGCTTGCGTTTTCACCGGAAACGGTGAAGTCGCATTCTTCGAAGATGCGGTTGAAGTACTGGTTCATGCGGGTGACCAGTACGTCGTCTACGGAGGCGAAGTGGTTGAAGATGGTGCGGCGGGAGACGCCTGCGCGTTCTGCGAGTGCTTCTGCGTTGAGGGCGCCGTAGCCGCCCTCGAGGATGAGGGATTCTGCTGCCTCAACGATTGCGATGCGGTTCTCTGCCTTGCGGGCGGAGCGCTTGTCCGTGATGTTTGCGGGAGATTCAACAAGATTAGCCATGTTTTTTACAATACGCGCATTGTTTCACTGGGGGTAACTATTTGGGGGTTAGATTCACCACATATTTGCACTCTAGGTAATAAACTTGAAGTGCAGATTTAATGTTTACTCAACAAGTAATTAAGCGTTTTAGCACCTCAAGGCGCTATAAACCCTCAAAAACACCGCGGGGGAGCAGAATGCGCACACAGCACACCCCACCCCCTCAAGCAGCCATTCACAGAATGGACACGCGCAACTCAGGCGGTAGACCAAGTACTGAACTAGGTGACAACGGAACTAGGCGACAGGCTGAAGACGGGCATCCAGCGGCAAGCGCACCGTAAAGACCGTATGCCCCGGCTGGCTCTGCACCTGAATCGAACCGCCGTGCGCCTGCACAATCGCCTGCACAATCGCCAGACCCAGACCAGTCGTTCCATCCGAACCGGAACGCGCCTTATCGGCACGGGTGAAGCGGTCAAAAATCTTCGGCAAGAAGTCCGGGGCAATACCCGGACCATTATCGGTCACGGTCACCACACCTTCACGGCGTGCAGCATCCACCGACAGGCCCGCGGTCACGCGCGTACCCTCATCGGTGTGCTTGCGAGCATTCGAGAGCAAGTTCAGAATCACGCGCTGAATCTGGGAGCGATCGGCAACAATCTCAACCGGCTCGTCGGGCAGGTTCAGGTGCCATTCGTGGGTGCGCGCTGCCGCCTGCATGTCGGAGGTGCATTCAAGCACCAGCTCGGTCAGATCAACCTGCTCCAGCTTGGGTTCACGCCCCTCGTCCAGGCGGGCAAGGGTCAGCAGATCCTCCACGAGGCGGGACATACGCTCGGTCTGCGAGTCGATACGCGCCAGGGAGGACTGGCCGGATTCGCTGAGCGGCTCGGTCCAGCGGAGCATATCGGAGTACCCCTTAATTGCGGCAAGGGGCGTGCGCAGCTCGTGGGAGGCGTCCGCGATAAAGGCGCGAATCTGGTGTTCGGTGCGTTCGCGCACCTCGAGGGCGGAGTTCACGTTATCGAGTAGCTGATTGAGGGCGTAGCCTACAGCACCGACTTCAGTACGCGGGTCGGAATCTCTCGGATCCACACGCACCGCCGAGGAGATAGTGTGCTCTTCCAGGTCCAGGTGCGCCACATCGGTTGCCACCGCGGAGACTCGCTCCAGAGGCTTCATGGTGCCGCGAATAATGTAGGAACCCGCCACGCCGGCACCAACCATGACGGCAATAGACCCGAGGGACACCACGATCACGAAGATAGTGAGGGTCTGCTGTACGTTGGCGAGCGGAATACCAACCACCTGGGCGTCGGCGCTGCTATTAGCCTTCGGGGTGATTTTGATGAGGTACAGGCCGGATTCCAGTTTGACCTCTCGGACTTCTTCTTTGGTGGCGTTCAGCGCCATGGTTCCGAGGGTTACCTGGTCGTTGGCGGAGAGGGTTTGTACGGTGCCGTCCTTACCGAGCTTGCTGGCGATTTCCACAGCACCTTCGGACTCAACACAGGTAATGATGGTTCCGGACGCCTGACCGGGCGCAAAGAGAGAGCTGCTCTTCTGCAGGTCGCTGCAGTCCACTTCTTCTCGCTTGCCGTTTCGGGAGGTCGGCTGCACTACGCGGTGACTGGTTTCTTTGAGGTCGCTTTGCGCCTGCTGGTAGAGGGAGTTCTGCAGGGTCACGTAGGTGGACAGGCCAATAATGAGGCAGGCGATGCCGAGGGCTGCCACGAGGATGGCGATAAGGCGCGAACGCAGGTGGGGTACGTACCCGAGTTCTTCGGGGGATGCCTCGGGGTTCCTCATACTCTTCCAGGCGGCGCGTAGGCGCACGAAGAAGTTCCCCGAGGAGGGTGTGGCGCCGTCTCGTGCGGGGGTACCCGCGCGCAGGGGGCGGGTTGCTTCGTTATCCAGGGAGGCGGGGTCACCGGGTGAGTAGGAGCCCACGAGCATCCTTTCTTTCTATATTCGAAATACGGAATATAACTGATATGGCGCGGTATAACCGGGTGTTATACCGCGCCATATGAAGAGCAGAGAATAAACTTAGACAGCGGGACGCAGCACGTAACCAGCACCGCGCACGGTGTGAATCATCGGTTCGCGACCCACGTCAATCTTCTTACGCAGATAGGAGATGTACAGCTCCACAATATTTGCCTGACCGCCAAAATCGTAGTTCCAGACGTTATCAAGAATCTGACTCTTGGAGACCACGCGCTTCGCGTTCTCCATGAGGTAGCGCAGCAGGTCGAACTGAGTCGCGGTGAGGTTAATCTGCTCGCCACCGCGGGTGACCTCACGGGTATCCTGGTTCAACACCAGGTCGCCAACGACCAACTCAGCATCGTCAATGGCGGCAACACCGGAACGCTGCACCAGGCGGTGCAGGCGAATCATGACCTCTTCCATGGAGAAGGGCTTAGTCACGTAGTCATCCGCACCTGCGGCAAGGCCCTCGATACGGTTATCAACCGAATCCTTAGCGGTCAGGAAGAGGCAGGGAACCTCGGGGTAGAACTTACGGATGCGGGTGAGCAGCTCCAGTCCGTCGAAGCCGGGCATCATAATGTCCAGCACGAGCACGTCGGGGCGCCAATCGCGGGCAATCGCAAGTGCGGAGGGGCCGTCGCCGGCGGACTGCACATCCCAGCCGATCATTTTCAGACCCATGCTGACGAGTTCTTTGAGCATTTCCTCATCGTCAACGACGAGGGCACGGATGGGGCTACCGTCCGGGTGCTCTAGCGCGGGAAGGTTCTTTGCGATTTCGGTTGCTTTGCTGCTCATGTGGTTAAGAGTATCGCGATTTAGGGTTCGCGGTGAGGCGGGAGCCGGTTTTCAGCCGCAAACTTATGGAATGCTTGCCCGCGTCACAGCTGGGGCACAGTTTCGCGCCGCCCATTATCCCAACCACGCGCGTTACCCCTTCTATACGGGTTCAATCTTTCGGTAAAATTTGTAGTAGCTTAGGTGATACTCAATCGCCTTTTATTGTTTCAGTGTGCCACCCCGACACAGGCGCCCCGACACCCGCAGAGGAGGACACATGCGCATTAGCCGTATCTATAACAATAATGTTGTCCTCACGGTGGATCATTACGGCAAGGAGTCCGTGATGATTGGTCGCGGCATTGCTTTTGGTAAGCGTAAGGGTCAGCTGATTGACCCGTCTGCGGTGGAGCAGACGTTTGTGCCGGAGCAGGGCATGTCGGGTGAGCGTTTGAGCATGACTCTGTCTGAGATTCCGGCGGAGATTCTGTCGATTGCCACGCTTTTGGAGTCGAAGGTGCGCGCCGAGGGTGCACTGGAGCTGTCGAACTCGTTTATTCTTCCGCTGGCTGATCACCTGCACTATGCGGTGGTTCGTGCGCGTGACGGGGTGCGGGTGCAGTATCCGCTCGCCCCGGAGGTGACTGTTCTCTACCCGCGCGAGGTAGAGTACGGCCGCACGGTGTTGGCGATGGTTCGCGAGCGCCTGCAGGTTGAGCTGGACCCGAACGAAGCTATTCCTTTGGCGTTGCACCTGGTCAACGCGCAATTTGCAACGGCGGATATGTCTCAGGCATTCCGCATGACCGAGGTTTTCGCGCAGGTTTTTGAAATTATTGAGGCAAGCTACGAGCGCAAGCTCGACCCGGATTCAATGAGTGCGGCACGTTTTGTGACGCATCTGCGGTACCTGTTTGTACGGGCAAGCCGCACCTCCGCGAATCGCGCGGAGGATGTTGATGAGGTGTCGCAGCCGAGTTTGTTGGCGGCTCTTCGTGAGGATGCACCGCGCGCCTACGCGTGTGCACAGAAGGTTTTGCTGGTACTGCAGATGCAGCTGAAGCAGAGCCTGACTCGTGATGAGTTGACGTATTTGACGATTCATATTGCGCGTCTGGCGCGGGATATGTGGGGCATTAACGCGTAGCGCATGTTCGATAGAAAGCGACCGGGGGTTCCTGGTCGCTTTTTCTATGCCTCAGATTTTTCTACGCCTCGAAATCTATGCCCCAGAATCCCGGCGAGGGGTTCGGGTGGGGAATCTGGGAGTGAGGATTCTAGAGGGGGGCTGCCGGGCGGAATGTGGCCGTTAAAGGTGAGTTGCTATTTATATATACAACCTGTCACTAAATTGTCGTTTTCCTGGGTTTTTCTTCGCGCGTTAGCGCGTCGATTAAATTTTGAAATGACGGTTTTTAGCGGCGTCTTCCAGAAATACCATTCTGTGGACAGATTGCAGGAAAATGTGGGTTTTATATAAATCCCACATCTTTTGATCCATGCATCCATTTTTTTGTTCGGTATTTTCTTTGTAAATCATTTTCTTACACTATCACAGTCCAAAATATCCCATAACAAGCACCTCGTCAGTCCGCTTACAATATGCCGTCATTCCTGAAATTTCACGAAAATAACGCTTTATCCACCACTTCGGCAACCTTTTTTCAGTGTTCTGTTTAAATTTTTTACACCCTGGCAATAAATACGTGTTTTGACACCAAAAACCCATATTCCAACACGTGAAAAAATGTCACAAGAACCTAAAGTGTGCATGCTCAGAAAAAACCCACAAAACACAAAAACAACGTGTTACTATCTGAGAATTATGAGGCCCCTCACGGGGCCCCTACACACCATGTCACGAAAACGAGAGGACCACTATGGTCACTATCATTGTGGCGGCACACGGCGAGTCGGCTCCGGCTCTGCTGAAGACCGCCGGCATGATCCTCGGTAACTTCGAAAACGTCCACCCGGTCACCTTCCTGCCGGGTCAGGGCCCCGAAGATCTCGTCGAAGAGTACACCCGCATCGTTGAGGCGTCTGAAGCAGAAGAAACCCTGCTGCTGGTCGACCTCTTCGGCGGTAGCCCCTACAACGCCGGTGCGCAGTTCGCAGCCACCCGCGAGGGCGTCGACGTCGTCTCCGGTGTCAACGTACCGATGCTTATTGAGGTCATCTCCGGCGCAGGCCGTAAGAACGCAACCCTCAAGTCCCTGGTCGCTAAGGCGCACAAGGCTGGCACTAAGGGTATTCGCTCCTTCCAGGAGGCGAACCAGCCCGCAGCCGCCAAGCCCGCCGAGGCGAAGCCCACAGAGACCAAGGCGGTCGAGGTTCCGACTGCTCAGCAGGTTCCCGGCGGCACCATGGACGCTATCTTCACCCGCATCGACTCCCGTCTGATTCACGGTCAGGTGGCAGGCACCTGGGTTCCGCACATCGCACCGCAGACCTTCATCGCGGCATCCGATAATGCGGCACACGATCAGCTGCGCAAGTCCCTGCTGCTGCAGGTCGCGCCGACCAGTGTGAAGACCAACGTCCTGGACATCGCTAAGGCTGGTCGCGTGTACAACAACCCCAAGTACACCGGCATGAAGACCATGTTCGTCGTAGAATCCCCCGTTGACGTGGTGCGACTGCTCGACGAAGGCGTCAAGATCAACGAAGTGAACGTTGGTGGCGTCACCTTCAAGACCGGCATGGTTCAGCTCTCGGACGCAGTGTACGCCTCCGAGGAGCACCTGGAAGCCTACCGCGAACTCATTAAGCGCGGTGTGAAGCTGACGGTGCAGCAGCTGCCCAACCACTCCCCGGTTGATTTGGAAAAGATCCTCAAGCAGAAAGGCCTGGACGCATGAGCGCCCTGACGTTTATTCTCGTTGTTCTCGTGGCGTTCATTGCGGGCGTCGCATCCGTGGTGGACGAGCGTCAGTTCCACCGCCCCCTGGTCGCTTGTACCCTGATGGGTTTTGCGCTGGGTGACCCGACTACCGGCATTATGCTCGGTGGCGCACTGGAGCTCATCGCACTGGGCTGGATGAACGTCGGTGCGGCTATGGCTCCCGACTCGGCTCTGGCATCCACCATCTCCGCTGTTGTTGTGATTCAGGGTCACCAGGACATCACCACCGGTATTGCTATTGCTGTGCCGCTGGCTGCGGCAGGTCAGGTTCTGACCATTTTCGTTCGTACCATTACGGTGTTCTTCCAGCATCAGGCTGATAATTTCGCGAAGACCGCGAACTTCCGCGGTATTGAGTTGATGCACATTAGCGGTATGGCTCTGCAGGGTCTGCGCGTGGCTATCCCGACCGCTATTGTGGCGCTGATTAGCTCCGACGAGCTGACCCGCCTGCTGAACATGATTCCTGCCGAGGTGACCACCGGCCTGCGCATCGCCGGCGGCATGATCACCGTGGTCGGTTTCGCAATGGTCATCAACATGATGCGTTCGAAGGCCCTCATGCCCTTCTTCTTCCTCGGCTTCATCGCCGCCGCCGCTATCCCGGCAACCCAGTCGATTGTGCCGCTACCCGGCGGAAGCTCAAAGGACGTCCTCGTGGCACTGTCCACCCCGGCACAGTTCAACCTGGTTGCTATCGGCCTGGTCGGCGCCTGCCTGGGCCTGCTGTACACGCAGCTGAACCCGCTCTTCCATAAGAGCGAGGCACCCGCCGTAGCACCGGCAACCGCAGCAAACGACCTCGATAACGAGCTCGAATAAGGAGCATCATCATGACTGAGAACAAGAACGTCGAGCTCGTTGAAGTTCCCGAGCTCACCCAGCGCGATAAGGTCGAAACCTACTTCCGTTCCACTTTCCTGCTCGGTTCGTTCAACTTTGAGCGTATGCAGTCCATCGGTTTCGCGGTTTCTATGATTCCGGCGATTAAGCGCTTCTACACCAAGAAAGAAGACCAGGCGGAGGCGCTGACCCGCCACCTGGAGTTCTTCAACACCCAGCCGTGGGTTGCATCCTCGATTATGGGCGTGACCGCTGCGATGGAGCGTGAGAAGGCAGCCGGTAAGGACATTGACGAAGCCGCCATCACCAACGTTAAGGTGGGCCTGATGGGCCCACTGGCCGGCGTGGGCGACCCGATTTTCTGGGGTACCGCACGTATCGTGCTGGCGGCTCTGGGCGCATCCCTGGCGGTGACCGGCAATATTCTGGGCCCGCTGCTGTTCTTCTTCGGCATGACCGCAATTCGTTGGGCAACCCGCTGGTACGGCTTCAAGTACGGCTACGAGAAGGGCACCCAGATTGTGACCGAGGCGGGCGGCAACACCCTGCAGAAGATTACTCAGGGCGCCTCCGTGATGGGCCTGTTCGTGATGGGTGCTCTGGTGTACCGCTGGACGAGCGTGAACATTCCGTTGCCACTGACTAGCTACACAAACCAGGCGGGCGAGACGGTAAATGTGACCGTCCAGTCCGTGCTGAACGATCTGCTGCCGGGCCTGGCCTCGCTGGGTCTGTGCTTCCTGTGCATGTGGCTTCTGAAGAAGAAGATTAACGCCATCTGGTTGATTTTCGCCCTCTTTGGCGTGGGCATCCTCGGTTCCTACCTGGGATTCCTGGCTCTCTAAAAATATGAGGAATGAGCCCTTTCACCCTTCAGTGAAGGCGTGAGATTCAGGGGCTATATCTCAAGTGGTGGGGGTGCGGTCGGTACACTTAAAAGTACCGGCGGCACCCCCGTTTTTTATGGGTTGCGGCGCACAATTCGCGGCAATGCAGCCCTCCCGCGAAGGAGTTTCTATGACCAAATTGATGGCTTTCGATCTTGACGGCACAATCCTGTTTAACCGTGCCGTGGAGCCTGCCACTGAGCAGGCGATTGCCCGCTGGCAGGCGGAGGGTAACCTGGCGGTCTCGTGCACGGGCAAGAGCATTTTTGCCACGCAACTGGCGTTGAACCCGACCGCCATCCGTTTTGATTACCACGTGCTGTACACGGGTGCGGTGATTACTGACCGGCAGTACCGGGTGATTTACCATCAGCCTCTTCCGGTGAGTGTTGTGCAAGCGTGCTACGAGCATTTCAGCACCGTGGACGGCGTGGCTCTGTTCGCGACGACTCTGGATAACGATTACAGCCTCTGCGACCGGGTGGGCTCCTCGACGAATATCCTGCCGGAGTTCACTCCCCTGCCGGCTGACGACCTGCAGAACCACGAGTACGTGGGTGTGCCCCTGTGGATTCCGGATGCTCAGGTTCGCGAGGCGGCGTACACCTGGATTCTGGAGCGTTTTGGTGATTCGGTGGACTGCCACAAGAACCAGGATTTCCTGGATATTGTGCCGCCCGCCTGCACAAAGGGCACCGGTCTGCAGCATCTGGTGGAGTACCTGCAGTCGGAGCATCCGGGTAGCTCCTATGAGGTGCATACGATTGGAGATTCGTGGAACGATATCGACATGCACCGCTACGCTGACCGTTCGGCGTCGTTCTGCTACTCCCCCGATGAGGTTAAGGCTGTCACCACCGATTGTGTGGATAAGGCGTACGAGTTTATTGAGGCTTCCCTGTAGAAGCTGCCGAGGTGGCGTTTAGGTGCGGCGAGCGCTAATCCTGCCACCCGCTTCCGCGTACTCGCCGTCTACTCCCCCGTTTCACGTGAAACACCCGCTTTCCCGTTACTCCCCGTGTACCCCCGTGAGGTTTCTATGTGCCCTTCCGCTTCTCAGCCCCGTAAGAACCAGCCCGGCAAGGATCAATTTCCCAAGAGCCAGTCCCAGAAGAGCCAGCAACCGGAGCCTGCCCAGTCTTACGACCCGTCCAGCTTCTCTGACACCTTCCGCGCTATGGCGCGTGAATCACTCGTGAAGAACCAGAAGAACCGCCCGGACTCCCCCATCGTCTCGATTTCCCCGGTGCTGATTGTTTTGGGCGCCATTGCGGCGGCGCTGTACGGGCTGTGGCAGAGCTGGGCGTGCCTCATTCCGCTGGTGCTGATTCTGGTGCTCATGTGGGTGCGGTACACGATGCAGCGTCAGGCTCTCAACGATTTCGCCGAGCTGGAGGCGGCACGCACCGCATGGAAGAAGACCCGCGACCGCCAGTACCTGAAGCTGATGGCGGCGCAGTCGGCGCGTATCCTGGATGAGAATAAGGCGCTGACCAAGCAGGCTCGCGCGCATGTGCAGGAGTACGCGGATTTCGCGGCGCAGAAGCTGGGTGCTCAGCGCTAAAGCCCCCGCTGCGCTGCGCTCGCCCCTCCTCTCCAAAACAAAAGTATTCGACGAGCGTTAGTCGAGGTGAGTGTTCAGGCACCCAAAAGACCGTAACCACTCCCCTGTACGGGGGGCGGTTACGGTCTTTTATTTACGTCAGATACCCTCTGCGGGGGTCTTTTACGTCTTAGGGGTTACACCCTAGTTGGTCTTCTGTGCGGGTGCTTCAGCGGGCTCTTCTGCGGCTTCCTCGACGGACTCCGCAGATCCTTCGTCTGCGCTGTCAGTAGCCGGAGCCTCGTCCAATCGCTGCACCACAGCGGGGCGGTCATCAAAGCCGCGGCGGGTGCCTCGGGCAGCCTTCGCCTCCATGGTGTACAGCTGCTCGCGATTCGTCAGCACCACCAGGGTCATGGCGTTCAGGCAGACACCCACAATGCACAGAATCCAGCCGATCAGCATGAACCGACCACCGGAAAGCACCGCGCCGGAAAGCATCAGGGCAACAGAAACCAGGTACGCCGGGGAAAGCAAAAACTTCGTATTCACTACCGACCTACCTAGCGTGCGTTGGAGCGGGGCTTGGGGGTACGACCCGAACGGGGACGCGAGGGCAGAACGCTCATACGGCCGGGGGCACGATCAACAATCGGCTGAGATTCGGTGGGCTCTTCCTCGCGGACCTCTGCAGTTTCAGCGGGCGCGGTCGCCTCAACGGTCTCAGCTGCCTCAGCGGGAGCTACTTCCTGATCAACCTGCGCCGCAGCATCGTGCTCAACTGCCTCATGCTCAGCGGCTTCTCGTTCTTCGCGGCGGTGCTCTGCGCGCTCGCGGATACGGTTCTCCACGGAGGATTCGAAACCGTCCAGGTTGGTCACCAGTGCGGGGGTCGGGTCACCCTTCGCCTTACCCACGGACAGCACAAAGGCGAGGACGTTCAGGCCCAACGCAAGGATGAGAAGGATCCAGCCGAGCCACAGGAGCCAGGGGTTGGAGGTTCCAATCAAGAGCGCGCCGCAAAAAATTACGCCGAGGGAGGTCAGGTACGCAGGCGAGAGAGTCTTGAAGTCCATGTCTACTTTCAATGTGTTCGTGAGTTTGAGAGAGCTAACGTACGTTCACTACGTTTCCTGTCTCATTTTAGGTGATAGTTGAGGCTTAATCTGCTTCTGCCCCTGTCTATCGCCTGTGAGCTAAAGACCAGATGGCTTATCTCGGTGGCGTAGGCAGGGGCAGAAACGTAGTGTTCGCGCACGGGCGTACCGGCTAGGACTTGGGGGTTACCTCGTTGGTGACCAGGGGCGAGGCGGGCGCGTTCTCGACCACGGGGATTGCGCTGGTGCTCAGGGTGCTCTGGTGCTTCTTCCAGAGGTTGTAGCGTTCCATGGCGACCGCGCCGGCGGTCATGGCAGGAAGAATGAACATGCCGGAGGAGCGGATGCTTTCTGCCTGCGCCAGGATGTCCAGCTTACGCACCACGCGGGTCACGTCGTGGGAGTCGTAGCGGTCCTGAGCAGAAATAACCTCGTTCTGCGCGGCGACGAGGGCGGCATCGCGCAGGCGCACGAAGTCGTTCCTCTTGTCCTTAAGCTTCTCCATGTGCTGCTTGTATTCTTCGGGCAGTGCCTCGCTGATTTCGTCTCGGCGGGTAATGGCGGAGCACATTTCCTTCACGCGAGCGTAGGTTTCCGGGTCGGTGGTTGCCTTCGCTTCAGCCTGCAGCGCCTCGAGGGCTGCGACCTGCGCAATCTTGAGCAGCTCGGGTACGGCGGTTTCTTCTTCATGGTTAGCCTGCACGCCAAGGACCTTCACGAGCAGGGGCAGGGTCAGGCCGGGCAGCACGAGGGTGAAGAAGAGTACGGAGAGCATCATGACGATGGCGTCCTGGCGTACCTGTTCGGTGCCGTTGACCACGGGGATGGACAGGGCAAGAATCAGGGTCACGAGGCCTCGCATGCCGGACCAGGTCATAACGATAACTTCAGCAAAGCTTTCGGGGGCGCCCTCGTGGATGGGGTTCTTGCGTCCTGCCAGCCAGACGATGGTGAACCAGATGAGGCGCACCAGGATGGCGACCAGTGCGACCAGGGCACCGTCAGCGAAGAGGCTTGCGATACGGGAGGGGTCGGCGGTGGCGATGATACTACTTGCCTGCAGGCCGATGAGGCCGAAGGCGACACCGGTCATGAGCAGCTCAATAATCTGCCAGAAGGAGGTGGAGGAGAGGCGTTCTTCCGCTTCGAGTGCCGCCATGTATTTGGTGCTGGTGAACTGGATAGCGCCGATGACCACGGCAATAACGCCGGAGGCGTGCACGCTTTCAGCAGCGAGGTAGGCGCCAAAGGGGATCACGAGGGTCACGGCGTTGCTGGTGACCACGTCGTGGGCACGCTGGCGAACGTAGCCGCCGAGCCAGCCGAAGATGTAACCAATAATGACCGCGAGGATCGAACCGAGCACGAAGTCTTTGGCGACCGAGAGCGGCTCGATGTGGTGGCCTCTGGTCATGGAGTGGATTGCGGCGTGGAAGAGAACGATTGCGATAGCGTCGTTGAAGCTACCTTCGGTCTGCAGAGTACCGATGAGGCGGCGGGGGATGCCGACGGGCTCAGCGACTGCTTCCACGGCGACGGGGTCGGGCGGGGAGACGGCGGCACCGACGGCAAGGGCGACGGCGATGGTCATACCGGGGACCCACCACATGGCTGCGCTGGCAATTGCCAGGGCGGAGACGGTGGTGAGAAGGACCGAGTAGAGCAGTACGGATCTCCAGCGGCGGCGCAGGGTGCCCCAGGAGAATTTAACGCCGATGGCCCACAGTAGCGGCGGAAGGAAGATCGGCAGGATGATGTCGCTGTCGATAGTAAGATCCGGTCGGTTGGGGATGAAGAGCGCGGCGGTGCCGAGCAGGGTCATCATGACCGGCCAGGGGAGGTTGAGTCGATCACCGACGCTGACCATAAACACGGTCGCAATCAGGATGATGACAATAACGGAGAGGTAAAGCATTGGTCCGGTGTTGTTCCTTTCGCGCGGCTAGGGTTAGTCGGCTACGTCTTTCTACTCTACCGGAGGGGCTCATTCCGCTTTTCGGATATGGGGGTTCTGCAGCGTTTATTGTGGTGTTGTTTACCTCTAAGCCTAATGCTCTTTACGGAATATAGAGTTTTCCCCTGAATATCTCTGCTTTTCAGCAGGTTATTCAGGGGAAAATTCTATATTTGGAATATATCGATTGGGGTAGCTACCTCTAGCAGATTACTTAGAGCCGCATCCACCAGCACCGCAGCCACAACCGCCAGCGGGAGCTTCCTCCACGACCGGTTCAGGCTCGTCGTGGCCACCACAGCAGCCACCCTTTTCTTCCTTTGGTTCGTCGTGGCCGCCGCAGCAACCGCCACCACCGTGGGAGTGACCGTGAGCCTCAGCCGGAGCTTCAGCGGAGGAACCGCATCCGCCCGAGCCGCAACCGCAACCACCGGCGGAAGGTGCCGGCTCCTCGTGGCTACCGCAGCCACCCGAGCCACAGCCACAACCGCCACCGTCAACCGAACCGCAGGCGGAGCCGCGTGCGTCGCGGTGACCCATGAGGTCCACGCCGAGGTCGGAGAGGTAACGCAGGTAGCCTGCGAGGGCGTCGCGTCCACCGGTGCCGGAGATGACGATGCCGCCGTGACGCAGTGCTTTGAGTACCTCGTTGACCATGGGCCACTGCTCAATATCATCGGTAATGGTGATGGCGCTGACCACGTGCATTGCGAGGGAGGTCAGCGAGCGCAGGGACTGTTCGTAGCCTTCGGGCAGGTGGATGACCTTGGCGGGTGCTGCCAGACGCAGGATGGACAGCACGCGCATGAGCATCATGGGTACTGCATTTTCGGGCAGTAGTACGGTCACGCCGATGGCGGAGGATTCTGCAATACGTTCAATGCTTGCCGCGAGTTCTTCGGAGTCGATATCGCGGGAGATATCCAGTACTTCGTAGGAGTCCACGGCGATGGAGCGGGTGCCGAGGGCGTCGGCGAGTGCTTCATCTTCGGTGTGGATCGCAATCATGTTGCGGAATTCGTTGCGGCGCACGACGGAGGCTGCCTCGATAAGGGTGAAGTCCTGTCCGTCACCGTCCACGAGGAGGGTGTGGATTTCTTCGCGGTTGAGGCCTTCGCCTGCGGTGGCGCGCTCGATTAGTTCAGAAAATGCATTGCTCATACCGAATATTAAACACCTGATTTTGGGGCGTTCGCCCGCGAGGTTTACCTGTCTTGGCGGTTTTGGGCGGTTTAAGACGTGATTTTATGCCGAGAGCGTGGGCGGCTACCTATTCTGTGTGTGCTGAAGCGTTTTTGGTGGCAAAAGCGCTCATGAAACGCGAACCGTTCGCTCCGGGTGAGTGAGAATCAACATTGCTTTTTGGGTTTGTGCCGCGTATTTGTTGGGTTTTTGTTTGCCGCGGGGTGCATCTTGCTCAAGATATAGAGTTGAACACCCTAAAATGAAAGGGTGGTACTTTCCCGTGAAAAGATTCTAGATACCGCCTACGAGGTCTTGGCGACCTACGGTTTGGCGGACCTTTCCATGCGCCGACTCGCTCAGGAGCTTCACGTGGCTCCCGGCGCTCTGTACTACCACGTGAAGAATAAGCAGCAGCTTCTCATTCTGTTGGCGGATTACATTCTGGCTCGTGCCCCGAAGTCGATGTCTGAGGAGGCTGAGCCGAATCCGGAGGCTATTCGCGCTTCGATGATTCGCCGCGGTGATCTTCTGTTCTCCCTGCTCTACCCGATTCGTGAGTGCCCTGAGGTGGTGCGTTTGAGTTTGACTCTGCACCCGCGTGAGTTGAAGCCGGTGGTGGCTATGGCTCATGAGTTCCAGGCTCTTGGTTTGGGTCATGCGGAGGCGCTGCGTCGTGCTCGTTTGTTGACTCATATTGCGTTGAGCCTGGTGGAGGAGTATCAGACTCTGCCGCTGATTTCGCCTCAGGAGGCTGTGGCGAGCGGCGATGTTCCTCTGATTGAGAATGCGTTTAACCGTTACCGCCAGGATTTGCTCTCTGCCATTGACACGATGATGGTGGTGCAGGAGCCTTATACGCAGGATGCGTAATCGCTTAGCCCTTCTTTTGGTTTATTAGTTATGTATGGTGCCCCGTGCTCCCTTGTGGGGGTGCGGGGCTTTTGCGTGCGTTGGTGCTGGCTGCTCTGCCGCGCCCTGGTACCTGCTGCGCCCTGGTACTGGTGCGGTTTGGCGGTTGAGTCGATGTTCGCTGGTTTTCTGCTTTAGTCTAGATGTGACACGTGCTTGTACCCGGAGTGTATCGGGTGCGCGAAGGGTGTCGTTTATGTTTTAGTGCCCTGTTGGGCTTTATCAGAGGTGTTCCATGTCGATGACCGCTACCGCCCAGTGGGCGGCTCTTCCGGACCATAGCGCGGAGATTGCGCGTGTGCGTGAGGAGTTTATTACTGCGTATGGTTACGAGCCGGATGGTGTGTGGTCTGCGCCTGGGCGTCTGAATCTTTTGGGCGAGTACATTGATTTTTTGGGTGGCTCGTGCCTGCCGATGCCGTTGCCGTACCGCACCTATGTGGCGGGTGCGTTGCGTCGTGATGGTGTGTTGCGCGCGGCTTCTTTGCAGATGCCCGGCGACGAGCGCACGGTCGTGATTCGCGATATCCAGCCGGGTCATTTAAAGGGCTGGTTCACCTATGTGGCGGGTGTTGCGTGGGCGATGAATCAGGAGGGCGGCAGGGATATTATGCTGCCCGATGAGTTTGGTGCTGACCTGCTGATTAATTCTCGTGTTCCGGTGGGTGGCGGTTTGTCGTCTTCGGCGGCTTTGGAGTGTTCGACGGCGTTGGCGTTGTTGGAGCTCTCGTGTCCGGTGCGTGAGGAGTGCCCGCAGGCGGATGCTACCCCGGCTGATAGTGATGCTTTGCGTGCGCGTCTGGCTCAGGTGTGTATTACGGCTGAGAATAAGGTGGCTGGCGCGCATACGGGTGGCCTGGATCAGACGGCGTCGTTGCGTTCGTATCCGGAGCAGGCTCTGGTGATTGATTTCCGTGATTTTTCGATTGAGCCGGTTGCGGTGGATATTGCCCAGCATGGCCTGAGTTTTTTGGTGATCGATACGAACACTCCGCATGAGCTGACGGATGGCGGTTTTGCGGCTCGTCGTGCGGCGTCTGAGACGTGCGCTGACGCTTTGGGTCTGCGTTTTTTGCGTGATGCCCTACCGGAGGATTTGTCGTGTGCGGGTATGGATGCGCGTGCGGCAAAGGCGTGGCGTGCTGACTTGGTGGATTCTTCGGTGAATCGTGCCTTGGATGCTCTGGAGGATGCGGGTCGTCCGTGTTCGTTCCCGCGTGGTTGGGTGCGTCATGCGTTCCACGATATGACTCTGGTGGGTCGTGCGAGCTATTTGCTGCAACATGCTGATGAGCTGGGCTTTGCGGCGTTTGAGGAGGCGGGCCGCATTTTCACGGAGTCGTTTGTATCGATGCGTGATGAGTTGCGTGTTTCTCGCCCTGAGATTGATGATGCGGTGCAGGTGTGCCTGGATCGGGGCGCGTTGGGTGCCCGTATTGTGGGTGGTGGTTTTGGTGGCGCGGTGATGGCGCTGATTCCGACCTCTCAGCTGGAGGCTGCCGCGGATGCGGTGGCGACTGCGTATGCTGTGCGCGGCTATGCGGCGCCTCGTTTTTTGCCGATGGTTGCTGGTTTTGCGGCGTCTCATGATTGGGCTGCGGGCGCTGCTCCTACGGATATTCCGGTGTTGTAGGGTTGGGCGCTGAGGTCTGTCATAAATCGGCGGGGTGTCATAGGGGTGTTTTTTCAGGGGTTTGAACAATATTCTTAGCTGGAAGTTTCCTGCGAGTTTCTGCAATTTTCCTCCGGTTATCCCCCGTAATAACGCGCTGATAAGCCATAATTTTTTGGTCGTTGGTCAAAAGTGGCGCCACGTTTTCTGAGGGTGGTTTTTCTTGCCTTCGCGGGTATGTACACTTATCGACGGACGCAATCCGTGAGCTGTAAAGTTTTGATGCCTATAGTCCGGCATATGGATGGCATCTACACTGGGTTCGACCGTCACATACAAGCCCAGCTTGCAGGTTTCGTCCACCAAAGCATCACACTCCAGTTTTCTGCCCGCTCCGGGCAGGCCCCTCACCAAGAGTGAGGCTTTAGAGCGCGAAAGCGCAGAAAGGAGGCCTCCATGGGCTTCGATATCAAGGGTACCGTTGAGCAGGGCCTCGACAAGGCTCAGGAAGTCATCAACGAGAAGGCTGGCAAGGAGGTCGTCACCGACGAGCACGTTGCCAAGGTTGAAGAGGTCGTGACCGAGAACGTCTCCAAGCTGACCGAGAAGTTCGGCAAGTAAGGCGACAGCCTCCTTTGGATTGGCGCCCTGCCTCGCCTCCTCGTGGGGTAGGGCGCCATTTCCCTGGGTTTGCATTACAGGCTTTCACTCAACGGCTTTCACTCAACATCTCTCTCAAATAATGGGGCGTTCTGCCCCGCCTGGGTTCTTTCATTCACCGACTCACTCGGCATATTGCTCAGCTTCGGTTACCGCCTGGTAGCCTGTTTTCACTCTTCTTTTACTCTTACTCAGCACAAGTGCTCGCGCTTTCTCGCGAACTGTATACGCCCCGCATCATTGGTCCGGCAACCTTGGTGTGGGGCGTATGCCGTTAATGCGCGGGGGAAGGCTTCTGGGGCGCAGGGTGAAGGCTTCTGCGGGAGTGCTGTGCGGGTTGCCGGGGTGCGGCGCGGGCGTTCGCCCGATGAGGGCCTCTCCCCCGCACCTACGTACTCAGGCTATGCTTGATACATCAACTTATTGAGCTGCGCCCTCAGGCAGGTTTTAGCGCCTCCTGGAGACCGCGGAGCACCCTGTTTATGGAGGAACTATGTTTGAACGTCAGCAGTCCGATCAGCAGAAGGCACGCGAGGTCATGAAGGATGGCGGCGTCGTCATTTATTGGCGCCCCGGCTGCCCCTACTGCGAGGCTCTGGATTCTAAGCTGGGCGAGCTGGGCGACCACGCTACCTGGGTGAACATTTGGGAGGATCCGCAGGCTGAGGCGCACGTGAAGTCCCTCAACGACGGCAACGCGGTTGTTCCCACCGTGGATACCGGCGACACCCACTTTGTGGTCGCTGACCTGGTGAGCCGCAACAAGGTGAAGAAGCTGATCCAGAACACTCTCGACGCTGGCGGCGAGGCTTAAGATGGCTCGCCCGGCACTGAACCGCGATACGACGGTCTGCATTTCTCTGTCTGGTCGCCCGTCAAATCACGGTATTAAGTTCCACAATTACCTGTATGAGAAGCACGGTCTGGATTACCTGTACAAGGCGATGACCACCACCGACATTGAGGGTGCTATCGCCGGCGTGCGTGCTCTGGGTATTCGTGGCTGCTCGGTGTCTATGCCGTTCAAGCAAGCTGTTATCCCGCTGATGGACGATATGGACCACTCGGCTGCGGTTATTGGTGCGGTGAACACGATTGTGAACACTGACGGCTTCTTGAAGGCGTACAACACGGATGTGATTGCGGTGGCTTCCCTGCTGCGTTCGCATAATGTGGATCCGTCTCTGCCGTTCTTGCTGCGCGGTTCGGGCGGTATGGCGGCTGCTGTGGCTGGCGCGTTCTTTGATGCGGGCTTCTCGCAAGGCATGATTATTGCCCGTAATGAGGAGACCGGTCGCGCGCTGGCTGAGCGTTACGAGTACGCCTGGGCACCGGAGGTGGGCAACCTGCGAGCGCCGATTCTGGTGAACGTGACCCCGATTGGCATGGCTGGCGGTGAGGAGAGCGAGGAGCTGTCCTACCCGCAGGAGGCTATTGCTGAGGCGCAGGTGGTCTTTGACGTGGTGGCGATGCCCGTTGAGACTCCGCTGGTTCGTGCGGCTCGTGCGGCGGGTAAGGAAGTTATTCACGGTGGCGAGGTGATTGCTCTGCAGGCTGCTGAGCAGTTCCGCCTGTACACCGGTGTGGAGCTCACCCCCGAGGAGGTTGAGGAGGCGGAGGCTCAGGCGAACTAGGTTCGCGCCCGCTGCTTCTTCGCCCCGTGAGGGGCTCGATACGTGAAAGTGCCCGGAAGGTTGATCCTTCCGGGCACTTTTTGTTCTATCCGGCGCTTCGCGCCGAAATTTTTTGTAATTACACACATCCTGGTACTTAAGGTTTTCCACATCTGTGGAGAAATCTGGGGAAAACTCTTACACCCGTGTAATTCACTCTGTGTAATTCGGTCATTCTAGCCTGTATCCACAGGTTTTTAACATGTACTCACACTCGTGGAATTACACGAATGTAGTTATACACAATGTGGAAAACTGCTGTGGATAACCCGACTCCGAGGCGGATTTCCGCGGGTTTCAGGCTCAATAGCGGCCCTTGAACCGCCGCTGCAGGCCCTGTTGCGGCGGCTCCGAAGATTCAGATGACTCGGGCTTCTTCACGAACGGAATAATCAGCAGGGTCGCGAGCGCGCCACTGACAAGACCGCCAAAGTGTCCCGCGTGGGAAATATTCGGGTGGAAGAGGCTCTGCACAACATCAATACCCATGAGCAGAATAAAGAGGCGTGCGGTGTCCTTCTGCTTCCGAAGAAGCAGAAGGACGAAGAACGCGCCGTAGAGACCGTACACACCGCCTGACGCACCCACGGCACCCCGGTAGTAGGAGAAGAGGTACACGCTGCAGCCGGCACCCACGGTAGCCGCCATATATACGAAGAGGAACTTCCACCGCCCCATCATGCGCTCGAGGGACACACCGAAGATGAAGAGGTAAATCATGTTCCACACCAGGTGCATCGGATCAGTTTGCGAGTGCACAAACCCGTGCGTGATGAGGCGGTAGTACTCGCCGTGGTGAACACGGGGACCAGACATCATGCCGAGGTTGTGCACCCAACGGAATGGAATAATCTGTTGCAGACCGTACACCACGACGTTAATCAGAATGAGCGTGTACGTAATATGCCAGTGACGGGCGATGAAGGAACGCTTCGGGCTCGAGGCGCCTCCATTGAGGTCACGGTAGCAGTCGGGGCAGACGATACCCGATTCCTGCGCCACCTGACATTCGCTGCAGACAATTCGACGGCAGCGCCCACATTGGGTGTAGCTGACGCGGTCGGGGTGATTGGGGCAGACCGTGGGGCTCTGCCCGTAGCCTGCGTAGTTGGGAAAGTTCTCCACTGACCCTCCAAAGATTTTTGTGCCGGATTTTCCGAAGATTTTCCAAGTGTTTTCAGGCTTAGTACCTGCCGTTTTGCCACGGCTGAGGGCTCTGCTGCTGAGGAGGCTCGGGCTTATCCACAAGCGGGACAATCAGCAGAGTCAGCAGTACACCACCGACAAAACCACCCGCGTGGCCTGCATGAGAAATATACGGGTTGAAGAAGCTCTGCACCACACCAATACCGATGAGCAGCATAAAGAGGCGTGCCGTGTCCTTCTGCCTCCTGAGAAGCAGGATCACGAAGAAGGCGCCGTAGAGGCCGTACACACCGCCTGAAGCGCCCGCCACGCTCGTTGAAGGAGCCAGCACGTACACGCCTAATGCACCAAAGGCGATTGATCCCAGGTACACCACGAGGAACTTCCACCGCCCCATCATGCGTTCGAGAGATACACCGAAGATGAAGAGGTTAATCATGTTCCACACCAGGTGCATCGGGTCATGCTGCATGTGCAGAAAACCGTAGCTGATGATGCGGTAGTACTCGCCGTGTTGGACGTAGGGCCACCAGAATGATCCGTGCCTAATCATCCATTCGTTGGGAATGATCTGTTGCAGACCGTACATCGCGACGTTAATCAGAATGAGCGTGTACGTAATGTGCCAGTGGCGCGCCAGGAACGAGCCCCGTGCTTTCGACCCCTGTGCTTTCGAGCCCTTCGAACTACCGCCCGTGAGTTCGCGGTAGCAATCGGGACAGACCATGCCCACGTCCAGGTTCACTTGGCATTCGCCACAGACGGTGCGGTTGCAGCGCTTGCACTGGGCGTAGCTAACGCGGTTGGGGTGGTTGACGCAGACGGTGGGGGTCTGCCCGTAGCCTGCGTAGTTGGGAAAGTTCTCCACTGACCCTCCAGGGGTTGTGTACCGATTCGTCCAAAGGTGGTGTACGTGGGCATATAAGCGCAGGGGCCCACCGGAAGAATCCTGGCGGGCCCCTGAACTATACGTGTTTTCTCAACACCTTCAGCAGAATGCTCGTATGAGCCTTCTGATGGGGTTTATTAGAGCTTTTCGATGTCAATCGAGGAGATGACAACGTCCTTGACCGGGCGGTCCTGGAAGCCGGTCTCAACGCCCTCAATAGCGTCAACAACCTTCTTGGATGCCTCGTCGGTAACCTCACCGAAGATGGTGTGGCGGCCGTTCAGCCAGGGGGTCTCAACGGTGGTGATGAAGAACTGAGAACCGTTGGTGCCGGGGCCTGCGTTAGCCATTGCCAGCAGGTAGGGCTTGGAGAAGGAGAGCTCGGGGTGAATCTCGTCCTTGAACTGGTAGCCGGGGCCACCAACGCCCATACCCAGGGGGTCGCCACCCTGAATCATGAAGTCCTTGATGATGCGGTGGAACACGACGTCCTTGTACAGGGGGGTGTTCATGATTTCACCGGTGCGGGGGTGCTTCCACTGACGGGAGCCGTCAGCCAGGCCGATGAAGTTCTCAACAGTCAGCGGTGCGTGGTTGCCGAAGAGCTCGACGACGATGTCACCGTAGTTAGTGTGGATAGTTGCCTTAGCAGTTGCATTAGTCATGGCTCTATTGTGGCACGGGGCGGCGCTCATTCGCCATCTAACATGTTTTTTCGCCCCGGGCGCACCGTTGGGCGGGCTTTTTGGGCGGGAATTGAATATCCTGAGAGGTGAACACTACGCGCGCGGCGGCGTTTTCTGGTCGCTGGCGCATTTCAACCGATGGAGGTCACCCCATGTTCTGCTGCAAGAAGCGTAAGGCACGCAAGGCTGCTAAGGCTCAGGCTATCGTCTCTTCTCTGGCTGCTGTTGAGTCCGCGCTGGAAGGCAAGACCGCTGAGATGTTCGCTGAGAAGCTGACCGGCAACAAGAAGGCCCTGAAGAAGGCTCGTAAGGCTACCGCGAAGACCGTTCGCGCCGCTGAGAAGGAACTGGCTCGTATTGAGCGTAACGGCGGCAAGCGCCCCCGTAAGGGCCTGGCGTTCCTGGGTCTGCTGGTTGCTCTGGGTGTTGCAGGCGCCGCAGCCTACAACGCAGCTCGTCCCGTAGAGGACCCCTGGAAGAACGCATAAGCGTTCCCTGTATCTTTTTCTCTAAGGCTTTCTGAGGCGCCGCTAGCGGCGTAAGAGAGCGCTTTATGAAAGATAGCCGCCCGCTAGAGTTCTTACTCTGGCGGGCGGCTATTGTTTTGGGTGTTTCTCTTGTTTTTTGGGGGGAGGGGGAGTGCAGCTGTGATGCTGAATCTCCTGTGTATACCCCAGACACCTGATATACCCAGACATATTCCCGGATATACAAAGAACCCCATGTCTTTCGACATGGGGTTCTCGGTTCAAAAATAAACCGGCGATGACCTACTCTCCCACACCCACAAAAGTG